>CAYQFA010000044.1:0-4256 GCA_964416665.1 uncultured Candidatus Saccharibacteria bacterium | reverse complement strand
GGAAGTTCAGGCTTTGTATGACGCGGAGAAATAAAAAGTCCCAGTTCTGGTATTATTAATCAACAATGCTGGCTGATGAGATAAAACAATTTTTCCATGGCGATGTCGCGGTTGATGATGAGACGCTTGCGACGTATAGCCGCGATTACTCGGTTTTCAAAGTGATGCCGCAGGTGGTGGTCTTTCCGAAGGACATTGATGACCTCAAAAACCTCGTGAAGTTTGCGGCGCGCAAGAAAGCGATGGGGGAGGATGTTTCGCTCACCGGCCGGTCGGCGGGAACGGACATGACGGGTGGTCCGCTCGGTCAAAGCATCATCGTTTCGTTCACAAAATATTTCAACCATATCGGCGCAATCGCGTCGGATCGTGCCACCGTCGAGCCGGGCGTCTATTTCCGCGATCTTGAAAAGGAGCTTACGGCGCGCGGTCTGCTTTATCCGGCATTCCCGGCATCCAAGGATCTGTGCGCGCTCGGCGGTATGGTCAATAATAATTCCGGCGGCGAGAAGACGCTTGCGTACGGCAAGACCGAGGACTATGTACGCGAGCTGAGCCTGATCATGAGCGATGGAGAGGATCACGTGATCGCGCCGCTCGCCGGCGACGCGTTGCAGGCGAAACTAAAAGAGCAAAGTTTTGAAGGAGATCTGTATCGCAGGCTCTATGCGCTTATTGACGGTCATTACGACGAGATAAAAAAGGCGAAGCCGGATGTTTCGAAAAACTCGGCAGGATATTATTTGTGGAATGTGTGGGATCGTCAGACTGGCGTGTTCGATCTCACAAAGCTGATCGTCGGTTCGCAGGGGACGTTCGGGTTGCTTCACGAGGCGAAGCTTGGCGTTGTGCCGCTTAAGAAGCACTCGCGTCTGCTTGTGGTATTTTTGAAGACGCTCGATCCCGTTGGCGATCTTGTGGAGGAGGCACTGAAGTTCCATCCCGAGAGCATCGAGTCGTATGACGACAAGACGATGCAGGTCGCGGTGCGGTTTTGGCGGCAGGTGCTCACGTCCATGAAGGGAAACCTTTTCAAGCTGGGATGGCAGTTTTTACCGGAGATGTGGATGGTACTGCGTGGCGGCATGCCGAAGATGATCATGCTTGTCGAACTGACGGGAAATGATGAGCCTGCGCTCGTGGCGGAACTCGGCGCGTTGCGTGCGGCGGTGGAGAAATTTTCGCAGACGCATTCGGGGATCCAGGTGCTCGCGCTCAAGAATGAGCAGGACGAGCAAAAATATTGGGCGATCCGGCGCGAAAGTTTCGCCTTGTTGCACAATAATACGACGGGCAAGGACACTGCGCCGTTCATTGACGACTTCATCGTGAAGCCGGAGTATATGGCCGAAGTGCTGCCGAAAGTGAATGCGATTCTGGACAAATATAAAAAAGATCTGGTCTATACCATCGCCGGCCATCCTGGGAACGGCAATTTCCATATCATTCCGTTGATGAATTTGAAGGATGCGCGCGTGCGGGCGCTGATTCCGAAGATCTCCGAGGAGGTGTATCGGCTCGTGTTTCAATACAAAGGCTCGATCACCGCCGAGCATAACGATGGACTGATCCGCACGCCGTATCTTGGGGAAATGTATGGCGCGAATATCGCGGCGCTTTTCGCGGAGACGAAGAAGATTTTCGACCCTTTGGACATTTTTAATCCTGGCAAGAAAGTAGATGGGAATTTGCAATACAGTGAGGATCATATCACCGCGACGCAGTGATTTCGCCCACCTCGAAAATCGTGGTAGATTTTCATTATGGAGAACGCCTCGAAGCGGATCGAGATAAAAATTTACGGCCGGGTGCAGAACGTCGGCTTTCGATATGCCGCAAAGAAAAAAGCCGAAAAACTCGGCGTTTTTTGCGTGCCGCGCAACGAACTGGACGGTTCCTTATTCATTAAAGCAGAAGGGGAATCGTCGGCGCTTGAGAAGTTCATAGCATGGTGCCGTAAGGGCCCTTGGAGCGCAAAGGTAGCGCGGGTCGAGGTGGTTTATCTTTAACTTTTCTTTATTTGCCGTTTGGTACAGTGAGAGCATGAGTGCCTGCCTTGTCGTGAAGCGGGGTGTTTTGTATGCCGCACTGGTCGCAGCGATGGCGATCTTCTTTTTCACCATCGAGTTCGTCATTGAAAAATTCATCTACAGCGACGACGAAGTGGTAGATATTATATGCGCGGTCGCTGGAGCGTTGTTCTTTTCCCGGTTCCTATCGTTTTTCGACAAGGCCACCGATCGCGTTTTCTTCAAAGGAGAATATGATTATGCCGAAGCGGTCGCCGAGCTTGGGCCGTTGCTCAACGAAACGATCGACCTGAAATTTCTTCTTGGCCTTTTAAATGATTTCCTGCTCCGGACGGTCAAGCCGGAACGGGTGGTTTTTATTTTGGACGGCGCGAGCAGTCCCATGCTTTTCACGAATGCCGCTTCGGACGGTGGTTTTTGCGTGGGCGGAAGAGAATATATCGCGCTTGCCGAATCCTTTTCCCGATCTTTTGGCACCCCTCTTTTTATCAAAAAATCGGGAAAGGAAATCGACCGATCTGTGGTGGCCGCAGCACGGCGATTGGACGTTGCGGCGATCGTGCCATTGTATTCCAAGGAAAAGGAATCCAATGGCCCGTTGCTCTGTTTGGGAGAAAAGCGCTCCGGAGATGCTTTTTGTCAGAAAGATGTGCGGCTTTTGCAGGTATTTTCCCACCAAGCAGGGATGGCGATCGAGAACGCGCGGCTTTACGAGGAGGTCCGCGCATATAGCGAAGATCTGGAAACGCGTGTGGCGGAGCGAACGGAAGAGATAAGGTCCATGTACGAAACACAATCTAAATTTTTGACCGACATCTCGCATGCACTCCAGACGCCCATCGCGATCCTTCGCGGCAACGTCGAGGTTCTGGAACAGCGCGTCACGCCGCAAACCAAAGATACGATGCGCGTTATCGTGACCACGCTCAACAACATGGCGCGCCTCGTGGGCGGCGTGCTCGAGAGCGCGAGATTAAAATTTTCTAAAAATAAATTTTACAAAACGGATATCGTTGTGGGAATATTACTGGAGGAGGTTTATGAGGATTGTTTGATCTTGGGAGAAGACAAGGGGGTCCGTCTTCCTTTTTCGAGCGAGGAAGAAATAGTCGTCGCAGGGGATAAAGACAAACTAAAGGAGGTGCTGCTTAACCTTATCAGTAATGCTCTCAAGCATACGGAGCCCGGCGGTGTCATTTCGCTGCTTGGAAGAAAAAAGGCAGACTGCGCGGAGATCATAGTGGAAGATACCGGCTGCGGCATTCCAGCTGAAAATCTGGCCAATATTTTCGAGCGGTTTTACCGGATCGACGGCGAAAGCATTGCCGGCACCGGCATTGGGCTGCATATTTGTAAACAGATCATCGAGGCGCACGACGGCGCTATAACGGTTGAAAGCGAGTGCGGTAAAGGCAGTCGTTTTATAGTGCACATCCCGCTCAAAAATTTGGTATAATAAATCAATGCAATCTTCCACCATGACCCAGCAAAAAATTTATACACAGCCGTCGTCCGGTGATTTGCTCTTGGACGCGCAGGAGAAGCAGTACGTTTTGAAGCTTCGTGATCTGCCCCCGGATGAGAAACCTCGCGAGAAGATGATAAAATACGGGTCGGCATCGCTGACGCTTGCCGAACTTTTTGCCGTGGTTTTGAATGTCGGCACAAAAAAGGAGGAGGTGCTTACCATGTCGCGGCGGTTACTCAAGGAATATGGCGACAGCGCGATCATTCATCAGAAGGATCCGAATAAGGTGAAGGAAATGTTGGGGATACCTCTCGGGAAAGCGTGTCAGGTCGTCGCATGCTTCGAGCTGGGGCGAAGATTTTTCAAAACACCTGACGGTAAGAAGCCCATCACCATCCGAACGGCGAGCCAGGTGTATGCTTATCTTTCCGATATGCGCGATCTGCCCAAGGAGCATTTGCGCGGCCTTTATCTCAACGGCCACTATCAACTCATCCACGACGAGATCATCTCGATCGGGAGTCTGACGTCGAACATTATCCATCCGCGCGAAGTGTTCCGTCCGGCGATAGAATATTCCGCGTCGGCGGTCATCCTGGCGCACAACCATCCGTCGGGCGTGGTGAAGCCGAGCGAGCCGGATATTGCGATCACCGGCCAGATCGTTGAGGCAGGGAAGATCCTCGGCATCAGCTTGCTCGACCACGTGATCATCACGAAAACGAAATTCGCGAGCGTACCGGTTGAATACAGTTAGC
>CAYQFA010000043.1:0-4551 GCA_964416665.1 uncultured Candidatus Saccharibacteria bacterium | reverse complement strand
CCCGCGGGCATGCGGGGGGGCGGTCACGCGCAACAAAATACGAAGAATCATGCGGGAGTTGCTGCGAACAGGTCCGCTGCGCGAGTTGCATTGTGATATTGTTTTCAGACTCAATCACCTTACCGGGTCGGTGGATGCGCTTGCCCTGGAAGGGGCTCTCTCGCAGTGGTACGAATCACTAAAAAAATAGCAGCCGGCGGCGTACGGATAGCGGTGCATCTGTTCAAAAGCATCTTTCAATTTCCGCAGGGGTGCTGCCGGTTTTATCCATCCTGTACCGACTATGCCGCTCATGCGATAGAGACGCTTCCTGTCGCAACGGCAATTCCGCTCATAGTAAAAAGGGTCCTGAAATGCCATCCCCTTTCCCGGGGAGGATTCGATCCGGTTTCAGGAACCGTCATTCGCAGGAAAGGTTGAAAAGCGTGAATCGAAATACCTTGTTTGCCATTGTGCTCATCATGGCGACCGTTGCATTTTTTTCCGGCAGCACATGGAACAAATTTTACTACGGAAAAATCCTGCATGAACCGCTGCCAGCGACCTATGTGTCGAAAGCACAGGGCTCCGGCAATCAGGTCTCGCCGGGAGCGGGTGTACCGTCTCTGCCGCAAAATGTGACTCTCGAGGAGAAACCGGCGCTCCCCGCCCGGGCAGCGGTCGTTGCCCCTCCTGCGGCAAAAATAGACACCATCTGGGTCGAAACCGATAAGATCATTGCGGGAATAAGCGAGCTGGGCGCTCGGATCGTCTCGCTCAAGATGAAAGAGTACAACATAAGCCATCTGTCCAGGGCCAGGGATGCGGAAGGGTATGTCGATCTCATTGAGAAGAACAGTCAGGGCGGGGCGGGGCTGACCATAAATAACCAGTGCTTCGACAATGAGCTCTTTGCTCCCGAAGCGGCGCTCCCTTCAAACCGGATGACCGTTGAGGCCGGCGGGCGAACCGACCTGACCCTTATTGCGCACGATCCCGTATCGGGCGCCGAAGTAAAAAAGAAGTTCACCTTCAGTGCCGATGACTATAAAATCGGGTTCGAGGTATCAGGAACCCAGATTAATAATAGTAAGGTGATGGTGTCGTGGCCCTCGGGGATCGCGGAGAGCGAACTCCTTTCGTCGGGACGTTCCTCCCAGACCGAAGAGCGGGTGGCGCACTACTTTGACGGGAATGAGGTCGAGCATATTAAATCGGCAAAAGCGGAGAAAGAGGATTTCAGCGGCTTCTTCCGGTGGGTAGGCGTTTCATCAAAATACTTTTTTGAGGCTATCGTTGCCGACACTGTGCGGGATGCGGATATTAAGATAATATCCATGCCTGACACCACGATTGCCCTGCAAAACGGAAAAAAGAATAATACGAAGTGGACCAATTATGCTTTCAGCTACCAGTTTACCACGCAGGGAAATACAGCATCATTCTGGTTCTATACCGGTCCATCCCGCTATACTGACCTGAAAAAATACGGGCTTCAGTTCCAGAAGATCATGTTCCCGGTTCTCGGGTGGACGCGATGGTTTTTCTGGGCCGATAAGTGGTTCCCGCCAATCGCGGAGTTTATCCTCTGGGTATTGCTGATTCTTTTCAAGGTAACCAAAGACTATGGGGTTTCCATCCTGCTGCTTACCCTGCTCTCCCGGATAATTACCTATCCGCTGACGCAGAGCAGTATGAAATCCATGAATCGCATGAAGGATCTCCAGCCCAAGATCAATGCAATCCGGGCAAAGTATAAGAGCAATCCGCAGAAGATGAATGAAGCAACCATGGCTCTTTATAAGGCCGAGGGGGTAAATCCGCTCAATCCCGGCTGCCTGCCGATGTTCCTGCAGATGCCGATTTTTATTGCACTCTTCGTAGTGCTCCGGAAGGCGATAGAGCTTCGCGGAGCGGGAACGGTGCTGGTTCCCTGGGTGCATGACCTTTCGCAGCCCGAATCGGTGTTTTATCTTGGAAATATTCTGCCCGGCGGAATCCCCATGTATGGCTCGAATGTGGCCATAATCCCGATTATCATGGCGATCCTGACCTATTTCCAGAATAAAATGACGATAAAAGATCCCAACCAGAAGATGATGATCTACTTCATGCCGATCTTCATGCTGGTTCTTTTTAATAACTTCGCCTCAGGCCTTGTTCTCTACTGGACGCTTTCAAGTGCGCTCGGTCTTTTGCAACAGTATCTCATGAATAAATCGACGCGCGCCCCCGCAGCAGTCGTCGTTCAGGGGAGCGGTGCGACCCCCCCGAGATCGGAACGTCCCTCCACACGCAGGAAATAAGATGGAGGGGAGTGATACCATTGTTGCCGTTGCCACGCCATCAGGGAGGGGGGCGCTCGCTCTCCTCCGTCTCTCCGGCCCCGACGTATTCACCATTGTTGGAAATTGCCTTCTGAAACCGGAAAAATTTGAAAACGAGCCTCCGCGCCGTGTCACTCTCTATTCAACAATTAATCCTGCCAATCGAAGAGTCATCGACCAGGTGACCATAATAAAATATCACGCCCCCCAATCCTTCACCGGTGAAAGCATGGTTGAAATCGTCTGCCACGGCGGGGTGCTGGTTGTGCGTGAACTCGTCGAAGCCCTGAAAACCGCCGGTGCACGGGGAGCGGGGAAAGGGGAATTTACCCGGAGGGCGCTCCTGCATGGGAAGCTGGATCTTCTGCAGGCCGAAGCGATTCAGGGAATTATCGACAGTGAGAGCCCGGCCGCTCTCTCTTGCGCCCGTAGCTTCTATTCGGGAAGCGCGCAAAGAAAACTGCTTGATTGGAAGGAACGGCTCGATAAGGTTCTGGAAGGAATAGAGAGAGGGATCGAGTTCGAAGAAGATGTAACCGCCGACAATAATGCAGGAAAAGAGCTCCTGTCTAAATTAAGTAATGAGATTTCGCTCGATTTGAAGCGCAGGGAACGGATAAAGTTCCTTGAGCGAGGAGCTAAGATCGTCATTGCGGGTCCGGCCAATGCCGGAAAATCGACCCTTTTCAACAAGTTGCTTGGTTTCCATCGCGCGATTGTGCACAGCGAACCCGGAACGACACGCGACCTCGTAAGTGAACGGGTGAAACTTGGTGGGATCGAGGTGCAGCTGATCGACTGCGCAGGGATACGCTCTACGGAGGATGAAATAGAACGGGCCGGCATCGAAAAATCAAGGCAGGCCATGAACGATGCAGCGGTTGTTATTTGGGTTACTGCCGCCGACGAAAAGGGCGAAAAAGAGGAGTTCGAGCAAATTGAGACCCTTAAGAAAAAAGCGATGATTGGAATAATAAATAAAATAGATAGGGGAGAAAATAAGGAAAAAGAGAATGTATTTAAAAAACAGGGGATACCCTTTTTCCGGATGAGCTTGCATGCACCGGGAGGCATTGATGAATTTGAATCGGCAATGGTTGATATGGTGGAAAAGGAAAGCGAGCGGGAAGAGCTCCCGGAATTCATTTTAAATGAGCGCCATGGGGAGATCGCGAAGGCCACCCTCGCGGAGATGCGGGAAGCCTTATCCGCCTGGGAGAGAGCCGAAATTGCGGCTATGCATATCAGGGGAGCGATCGGATACTTTGATGAAATATTCGGCAAGAGCGATATGGAAGGGATCATGAATGGGATATTCGAAAAGTTTTGCGTCGGGAAGTAGATGTTTCACGTGAAACATATAGATCTAAATCTTTTTTGGATACGCCCGAGGCGCTTTATTGGTGAGCTTAAAAACGTAATAACCGGCAGTGGGAATTGCGAGACCTCATCGATTTCTATAAAAATATCTGCCTATTTAAATTATTTATAATTCGAAGCCGCCGACGCTCCCCATTCCCATTGAGGGTAATGGCAGTGTTAAGGGAACCAATATAAGGCTTCAGGCCCAACCAGATATTTTTTAATCTTTCGGGGTCTAAATCTTCGAAGCACTGCTTCGATTTTCCTCCTTTCTCGCCGCACTCCTGTCGCTAAAGCGCCTTCCCCTCTACACTTGTTGAGAGGGGATTGAGGGGTGAGGCGATGGGTTGGATTTGCCATCTAGCCTATAGGCTGTGCTGCAAGGGAAGTTCATTAGGCAAAAAATCTTTTTGGATACAGCCGAGGCGCTATATTGGGGAGCTTAACTGCGTAATAACCGACCGTGAGAATACGAGACATTATCGATTTCTATAAAATATCTGCATACTTTAATTATTTAAAATTCGAAGCCTTTAATGCTCCGTATTCCACTAAAGGCAATGGCAATGTTAAGGGAACCAATATAGGGCCCCAGGCCCATCCAGATAAATTATTATCTGTGTAAGGGAAAAAGTCAAACCAAAAGGCTCATCCCGAATTCTCATTCATTTCATCGCCGAAGCAAAGGTATTAGCGGCTCCCCCTTCTGACCAGAAGCGCAGAAGGTATTTTTCATGGCACAACCAGCCGGCACGATTGCCGGCATTGTTCCACGTGAAACAATGCATTCTCGAAACAACCCCCTATCCTTCTTCCCGGTGAGCCTATGGATTTTGATCTGATCGTCGTCGGCGCCGGGCATGCGGGAGTCGAAGCCGCCAAT
>CAYQFA010000042.1:0-4696 GCA_964416665.1 uncultured Candidatus Saccharibacteria bacterium | reverse complement strand
TATTCACAAGGCGAGTGTTCGAGATCGGGTCGTGCACCACGCAGTGTATCGGGCCGCACATTCAAGATATGCGATTTATGGCGGTCGTCCGGGAGATCATCGACAGCTTTCCTTCCGATGGCAGTATGCGAGGCATTCCTCTTGGAAATCTCACGAGTCAGCTTTTTGCGAACGTGTATCTTGATCCGTTTGACCAATATGTAAAAAGAACTCTCCACGCGCGGCACTACATACGCTATGCCGACGATTTCGTGATTTTCTCGGATCGGAAAGAATATCTCGAAAAGATTTTTCCGTCCATCGCCGACTTCCTTGCGAATACGCTCCACCTTTCGCTTCATGAAACAACGCCAATTCTCCGCACCGTGGCATCGGGAGTCGATTTCCTCGGATGGGTACACTTCGTCGATCATCGCGTGATACGGAGAAAAACACTCGCGAAAATGCGTCGCACGCTTTCCGCAAACTCGTCACCGGAAACCATCGCGTCGTATCTCGGAATGCTTTCTCACGGGAACGCGGCGCATTTACGCGAGGAGTTGCTTAACCTCTTGGATTATGACATAATCGAGGCATGAAAGAGCGCATTATGATTCATGAAGAGGATCAGGAATCCAGCGCAGGCAAGGAAAAATCATCGGGCGAATCCTCAGTACAGGAAGCGCGAGCCGGACACGAAGAAGCGGTGGAATTCGTGGGACGGCACCGAGATTTTTTTGAACACTATGCGCGGGGAGAAGTGAATGTAAAGCCCGCGCCTGCGGGACTCGACACGTTCGCGTTCGACCTCCAATCCAATGATATTTATGTCAACTCCCGTTTCTATCGCGAACGGGGGTTCTCCGATGAAAAAACGACATTCGCCACGCTCCACGAAATAGAGCATTTCAAGGAGAAAGCCCAGGTTCTTGCCGAACGGGGCGGTCAGCGGACGTTCGAGCGCTACGTGAATCGCATCAAAAGCTCCCGCGCCTATGGGCTCATGGATAATTGTGTGGCCGATATCCGTGAGAATCGCGCCGTCATCTCGCGTACGAATCAATCATTTGCAGATATCGAATCGTCGCTCTATCGCGAGGATCTTTTTAAAGAAACGGATTTCCGTTCGCAGCCGAAACATATCCAGCTTGCACAGGCGTTGCTGCGAGAAAGTCGTGTGCCGGGCGAGACATGCGAGGTCGCGCCGGAAGTGCGCGAGAAGCTTGATGCTTTGCGTGCGATCGCCTCAAAAGATGGCACGAAGCTCCTTGACGCCATGACCGATCCCTCGACGCCGATGTCCATGCGGTTAAAACTTCAGGATCGCTATATTTGGCCTGCAGTCGATGAGTTGCTCAAGAAAGATATGGAAGACGAAAAGAAGCAGCAGCAGCAGAAAAAAGACCAGCAAGGACAGGGACAATCTGGAGAGCAGAGTAAGGATCAGAGTCAAGGCAAAGAAGGCCAAGGAGAGGGGTCGGAAAAACCACAGAAGAAAAGTTGGTTCGGCAAAGGCAAAAAGAATAAGAATAAAAAAGAAGCGCCGAGCGGCGCAAGCAAGGGCGATAAGGGTGAAACACCGTCCGATCCAAACGAGGTATTCAAGGGTGCTTATGAAGACGCCGAAAAGAAAGTGATGAATGCTGTGCCCATTGAAGATGTGGAGAAGGCTCTCAAGGATTGGAAGGAAGGCGGCGGCGATCCGCTTGAGCGTGCCGACCGGGAGTATGCGGCGAAGCTTGGCGTTAAAAAAGAGGAACTGGATCGTTATCGCAATATCGTGAAGTCCCTCGAAGATATAAAAAATCCCGAGACGAACCAAAGCGTTATCGAAGAACTGCGAACACTCATTGAGCGAATTATCGCTCGACGGCTCAAGCCAGTGCCTACACCAAGATATCCAATGGAAGAAGGGGAAGATCTCGTTGAGGCGGGACAACTTGTTTCTGATGTGAAGGCGGGAAATCTTGAACCCAAAGTGTGGGAAACGGCGGAGACGCGCGAACGGCCCGGGAAGAAATTCGGAGAGGTGGAAATCACGCTCGTGTGTGATCGCTCTGGGAGTATGGCTCAGGGCGCAAAACTTATAGAACAACGTAAGGCTGCCGTGCTTCTCATGGAGGCGCTTAGGGAATTTGCCGAGCGCTGCGAGGAGGAGCGGACTAACGTGGACAAGCCACTGGAGGTACGGTCGGAGGTATACTCATTCCAATCTTCATCGGAGGACGCGACACCATTAAAAAAGATGTCGAAGGAGCTTGGAGAGAAAGAGCGGATCGAGGTGGCGACGGCGCTTTCGTCTGTGGAGGGCAGTACCACCGATTTTATTCCTTTGGAAACAATAGAAAAACGTATTGATGCGGATAGCCGCAAAAAGATCACCGACGGAGAATTGAAAAAAATCGTCGTAGTGTTTACGGATGGAGAAAGCGATGATCCGGGTCGGGTGAGGAAAATCCTCCAAAAGTTGCGTGAGCAAGGAGTTGTTGCGATCGGAGTGGGCATCACCGAAGATGGGAAAGCCGCGCTTACGACCTACGCTCCGGATGCAAAGCTTGCCGAAAAAGCGGAACAGCTTGGCAAGACGTTGGGAGAGTTACTGCAAGAACATTTGGCGGACGTGTAAACCGTCCCGAAGTCCAATTATTTAAGAAGCTCGTCCGAGCTTACCCCGATCGCTTTTGCGATCTTTTCAATATTTTTAAGCCCGACGTTTCGCTCGCCGCGTTCAACGCCTCCGATATACGTTCTATCCAAACCCGCCTTCAGCGCGAGGCTCATTTGCGATGTAATACCTTTCTTAATACGGAGTTCCCGTACCCGTCGCCCGAAGCGCTTTAGGATGTCCATAGCCATGCTTTAAGCGTAGGAGGGTGGGTACTATATGGCGACGGACTATGAGTATCACTTTTGTTATGCTAATATGATACTTATAGTCATCTATGAGCAACCAGAAAACTATAGGTAACGCCCATATCTACCTCATTGATTGCTTGATTGGGCTCAAAAACTTAGCGCCCAACAGCATAGATTTTGTTGCCACCGACCCTCCCTATTTCTTGGATGGGATGGGCGATGAATGGTCCGATCGCGACCTCAAAGAGAAGGAGGCAAAAGGAGGGGCTGTGAGAGGCTTGCCGGTCGGCATGAAATTTGATCCCCGGCAAGGTCAGCGGCTTGAATTATTTTTTGAGCAAGTATCTCGCGAGGTGCTCCGCGTACTGAAGCCCGGCGGGTTTATGGTCTCGTTTTCGCAGGGGCGCTTGTATCATCGCCTTGCGATTGCAGCAGAAGACGCGGGATTCGAGATACGCGACCTCCTCATTTGGGAGCATGACGGAGGTCAGGGCAAAGCGTTTACGCAAGATCATTTCGTAAAACGGATGCGAATGACCGCTGAAGAAAAAGAAAAAATTATCCAAAAGTTACAAGGGAGGAAGACGCCTCAGCTGCGCCCGAAATTTGAAGCCATGTTGCTTGCCCAAAAACCAAAAGAAGGCACATTTGTTGAGAACTGGATGCGATGGCGAACCGGATTGATACGAACGGATTTTGATATGCAACAAACCACAGTGTTTCCATTCAAAAAATACCACAAGGCAGAAAAGATTGACCATATGACCGTGAAACCGATTGATCTCATGCAGCGTTTGATCGAGGTATTCAGCATGACGGGGCAGACCGTCCTTGATCCGTTTATGGGGACGGGTACCACGGGAATCGCTGCACTTGTCTCAAAGCGGAAATTCATTGGATTTGAAATTGAGAAAAAATACTTTGATATTGCGGCGCAACGGCTACAACGAACATGGAAAGAATAGATCGCGCCGGCGGACATTCTTATATGTCGCCCGATGAAATAGAAAAGTGGTACAAGGTGCTCGAAGAAGAGCACGCGACATATCTCGCCAAATATGGTGTGAGCTTCCCCGCGAAAGATACTGTGAAGGCACTATGGCTTGTCTTTCTGCGAAAATATAAGGGGAAATTGATTCACAAAGATACGATTTCATCGTTTGTTAACACAGTGAATCCCAACGCGGGGAAAGATCAACAGGTGCGCCATCTCGCTGCTGATGGGTGGTTTATCCTAAACAAGGGTGACCGGATACCCGATGCGGAAGGAACAGTGCCGAGTGGTTATCATGTGCTTGTTACCACGGAAAGTCCAAAGCCAACTTTTATTTTTAAATCATTAAAACGCGCAGGGAGACTTGCCGCGAAGAATTTTGGAGAACTGAAGGCGGTCTATGATTTTCGATGTGCCACATGCGGTTCTCAAGAAGGACATCCTAATTTCTTGGAGCCGGATAAACGAACGGAGTTACAGCAGGGACATATGAATCCAGCGAAGCCGCTCACGATGGAAAACTCGATTCCGCAATGCCAAGTGTGCAATCAAGTATATCGGGACGATTTTGTTTTTGATGCAAAGGGAAGGGTTGTCGCGGTGGCCTCGGCGAATCCGGTATTGAGAGCGAATGAAGAAGTGAGGGAAGCTATAAAAGAATTATTGAAGTGAATGGGTACTGGTCTATCTGCTTGATTTAGTATTACGCCTCCGAAATTTTTTCATTTATCTTTGTCCCTACCTCGGGCTCCTATTTTTTAATCCGATCCTCGGCTCCTGGCCAGACTTCGCCGCGCGATCAGTGGTTTATATTATCCGACTGTTATAGCGTAAGCTTATCCGGGAAGAGGATGACGAGTTGCATCA
>CAYQFA010000041.1:0-4930 GCA_964416665.1 uncultured Candidatus Saccharibacteria bacterium | reverse complement strand
GACATGATCGGCGTCGATTCGTTCCAGGAAGGAGACAAGGTCCGCGTGAGCGGCGTCATGAAGGGTCGCGGGTTCCAGGGTGTCGTCAAGCGATACAACTTCCGCGGTGGTCCGAAGACCCACGGTCAGAAAAATCGTCATCGCCACCCCGGTTCCATCGGTTCGACCGCGTTCCAACGCGTCGTTCCCGGCCGTAGAATGGCAGGACACATGGGCGTTGAGCGTATCACGATCAAGAACCTGGTGGTCGCCGCCATCGACAAAGAGAACAATCTTCTTTTCCTTCGCGGAGCGGTGCCGGGCGGCCGCGGCGGTTTGCTCGAAATTTCAAACGTAAAGTAACGATATGAAAGCTGACGTCTATAATTTGAAGAATGAAGTGGTCGGAACGATCGATCTGCCGTCGAACGTTTTTGATACGAAATGGAACGCGATCCTCGTGAAGCAGGTGCTCGAAGCGCAGGTCGCCAACAAGCGTCAGCCGTGGGCTCATGTGAAGGATCGCAGCGAAGTTTCCGGCGGCGGCAAAAAGCCGTGGCGCCAGAAGGGAACCGGCCGCGCCCGTCACGGTTCGACCCGTTCTCCGCTCTGGGTAGGCGGCGGCAAGGCGCATGGTCCCCGCAATGATAAGGATTATTCGCAGAAAGTGAACAAAAAAATGAAGCGCGTCGCGCTCTTTGCGGCGCTTTCCAAGAAAGCCAAGGATGGTGAAGTGAAGGTCTTCGAGACGTTGACCATCGATCAGCCGAAAACGAGAGCGCTCGCCTCGGCATTGCATGGCATTCTGGCCATGAAGAAGGGTGCGAAGCGTTATGACGTGTTGTTGGTCTCGGACAACGCGAACAAGAATCTCTTCCGCGCCTCGACCAATTTGCAGAAAACCAAAGCCTTGGGTGCGGATTCGCTGAATATTTATGATGTTTTGAACTACAAGAATTTATTCATAGACAAAGAGGTCGTCGCCACGATCGCGGAACACTACAAAATCTAACTACCATGGCAAACACCTCTCTTATTAAAAAACCTTGGATCACGGAAAAAGCGACGGCTCATGCGTCCGCGAACCAGTATGTGTTCATGGTCCAATCGAACGCCGCGAAGCCGGAAGTGAAGAAAGCGATCGCTGCGCTCTATAAAGTTGAGGTGGTCGCAGTGAACATGGTGAATCGCCATCCGAAGCGGAAGCGTTTTGGTGGGAACCGGAAGGGCGTCCAGGAAGGATATCGCAAAGCCATCGTCACTATTAAAGAGGGTCAAAAGATAGACTTTAATTAACCATGAAATCTTTTAACCCGACCAGCGCTTCGCGCCGCAATATGACCTCTTCGGATTACAGCACGCTCACCAAGGGAGCGCGGCCTCAGAAGCGTCTCGTAAAGCGCCTGAAGTCCAATGCCGGCCGCAACTCACAGGGTCGTATCACGGTTCGTCACCAGGGCGGCGGCAACAAGAAGCTCTATCGCATCATCGATTTCAAGCAGAATCGTTTGAATTCCAAAGCGACGGTGCAGACCCTGGAATATGATCCGTACCGCACGGCGTTCATCGCGCTCGTGAAATATGCCGATGGCACGCAGACGTACATCCTCGCTCCGGAGAAGTTGAACATTGGCGACGAGATCGTCACTGCCGACGTTGTTCCTTTGAAGACCGGCAATCGCATGCAGCTCAGGAACATTCCACTCGGCCAACAGGTTTATAATATCGAGATGATGCCGGGCCGTGGCGGACAGCTTGCCCGTTCAGCCGGTGCGTACGCGGAAGTGCTTGCCAACGCTGATAATTATACCGACCTCAAGTTGAAGTCCGGCGAGGTCCGTCGCGTGCTTTGGACGTGCTTTGCATCGCTCGGCCAGGTTTCGAATGCGGAGTGGAGCCTTGTGAACTTCGGTAAAGCAGGCCGGTCACGCTGGTTGGGCATTCGCCCGACGGTCCGCGGCAGTGCTATGAATCCGGTTGACCATCCGTACGGCGGCGGTGAAGGCGCACAGCCGCGCGGTACCCGCAAGCCGAAGACGATGTGGGGTAAGGTCACGGGCGGACACAAGACACGCAATCACAAAAAACAGTCGAGCAAACTCATCGTCAAGCATCGCATCAGCAAGCGTAACGCCAAATAGTTTTTATCATTTATCACTACTATTATGTCACGATCACTCAAAAAAGGACCATTCGTCGATCCGAAATTACTCAAAAAGGTTGCGAATACAAAATCCGGCAGCGGCGTTGTCATAAAAACGTGGTCACGCGCCTCGGAGATCGCGCCGGAGATGGTCGGTCATATTTTTGGCGTGCATAACGGTAAGACGCATATCGAGGTCCGGGTAACGGAAGAAATGGTGGGCCATCGCTTGGGCGAATTTTCGCCGACGAAGAAATTCATCCGTCACGGCGGCAAGATGCAAAAGGAATTGGAGACCAAAGCTGCCGAAACCCAAAAAGCCCAGGCCCAGGCCGCAAAAGCCTCGCCGGCCGGCAAGAAATAACAATAACCGAACATGGCAACGCAATATACCGCAAAACTTAGTTTCCTTCGCATGGCACCGCGCAAAGTGCGCAGCGTTGGCGACCTCATCAAGGGATTGCCGGTGAACGAGGCCGAGGCGCAGCTGCTTGCACAGACCCGCCGTCCTTCAAAAGCGCTTTTAAAACTCTTGCGCTCGGCGGTCGCAAATGCTAAAAACAACAAACAGGCCGACATTCAGCATCTTTTTGTGGAAAGTCTCCGCGTTGACGGCGGTCCTATGTTAAAGCGCATGTTGCCGCGCGCCCGTGGCAGTGCATCGCCGATCCAAAAGAAGATGAGCCACGTTACCCTCGTGCTCGGTGTGAACGAGAAATTGAAATCGCGGTTCAAGATTGTGGTTCCGAAGAAGGCCAAGAACGCCGGTCCCTCGACCGATGACAAGAAGCGCACCAAGCGTTTGGCGAAGCCGGACCAGACCGAGAAGGAAGGCATCGGCGATACGACGAAGAAAAAGCAAAAAAATGGCTTCTGGAAGCGGACCTTCAACCGTAAAGCGGGGATGGGCGAATAACAAACACCATGGGACAAAAAATAAATCCAAATTCTTATAGGTTGGGGGTGACCAAGGGATGGCAGGTCCGATGGTTCCTTAAGGGCGGCTACGCGAAGTTCCTGGAAGAGGATGAAGCGATCCGCAATACGATCAATAAGCGCATTCCTCTCGCTGGCATCGCCGGTATCGAGATCGAGCGTACCCAGGGCAATCTCCGCGTGTTCATTCGCGCTGCCCGTCCCGGCCTCATCATCGGCCGCGGCGGCAAGGGTATGGAAGACCTGAACAAGGCGATCTCGGAAGCGCTCCAGAAGATCCGCAAGACCCGGAGCACCGTCGCGCTTAGCCTTAATGTCGAGGAATTGAAGCGTTCGGAGGTTTCTTCCCGCTACATCGCACAGCAGATCGCGTGGGACCTCGAGAAGCGCATTCGCTTCCGTCGTACGATGAAAAAATATCTGGAACAGATCTTGCAGAACAAGGATGTGAAGGGTGCGAAGATCGCGATGTCCGGCCGCTTGGACGGCAATGAGATCGCGCGTCGCGAACATCTTTCGAAAGGATCGCTTCCATTACAGACGCTTCGCGCCGATATTGATTACGGAACATCGACAGCGTTCACAACTTATGGTACCATTGGCATTCGCGTGTGGATCTACAAAGGTGAGATTTTTGAGAAGGCCGCCCAGCCGGAAAGAAATTCCCGTGAGTCGCAGCCGCGCCAAATGCCCGACAACGATCGCTATCAACGCCAATAATATTTAAATTACCATGCTTCTTCCCAAGAAAGTAAAACATCGCAAATGGCAGAAAGGACGCTCCCGCAAGCGCACGGTTGAAACCCGCGGGCTTGAGTTGAGCTACGGCCAGTTCGGTTTGAAATCGACGGAGACGGCATGGGTGAATTCCCGCCAGATTGAGGCTGCCCGCAAGACGATAACGAATTATTTGAAGCGTGACGGCCGCCTGTGGATCCGCATTTTTCCCGACAAGCCGATCACCTTGCAGGCTCCTGAAAAGACGCTTGGAGGCGGAAAGGGTTCCGTCGATCATTATGTCTTTCCGGTGAAGCCGGGCCGCGTGCTTTTTGAGATCGACGGCGTCACGGTGGAACGGGCGAAGGAGGCATTGCGCCTGGCGTCGTTCAAACTTCCGGTGAAATGCCGCGTCATTGTAAAATAAAGCCATGAAAAAGAAAGACATCCAAGAATTGAAAAATAAGTCGGTTGCCGAACTTCATCGTACGGTGACCGAAGGCACGGAGCGCCTGCGCGCGTTGCGTTTTGATCTCGCTGCGGGTAAGGTGAAGAATGTCGCGGAGCTTCACCAGACGCGCAAGCGCATTGCGCGGGTCAAGACATTCCTTCATGAGCGGGAAACCATGAAGACAAAATAGTACAACAACACGAACATGGCACAAGAAGAGATCAAAAAAAGAAAGATCATCGGCACAGTGGTTTCGGATAAAATGATGAAGACGCGCGTGGTTGCGGTACAGCGCCTTAAGAAGCATCCGAAATATTTGAAGTACTATCACGTGACGACCAAGTTCAAGGCGCACGACGAGAACAACGAATATAAGACCGGCGATAAAGTGACCATCGAAGAGTCGCGTCCGCTTTCCCGCGAAAAGCGCTGGAAGATAATCAATAAGATATAAGCCATGATACAGGAACGTTCAGTATTGAAAGTTGCGGATAACAGCGGCGCCAAAGTGGTGCGGTGCTTTAGGATCCTTGGCGGCAGCAAGCGGCGTTATGCCGGTGTCGGTGATATCGTCGTCGCCTCCGTGCAAAGCGCCGAGCCGCGCAAGACGGTGAAGAAGAAGGACGTGGTGAAGGTGCTCGTCATTCGCACCAAAAACGCTTTGCGTCGCAAGGATGGTTCCTATGACCGTTTTGATGAGAATG
>CAYQFA010000040.1:0-5143 GCA_964416665.1 uncultured Candidatus Saccharibacteria bacterium | reverse complement strand
CCACAAAAAAACAGTCCTTCTCTTTCTAGCTCGTGATAAGAATAATTCACTAGAAAAAGAAGGGCTGTTTTTTGTCGCCGGTTTTCCCGTGATCTCCGGTGGGGAATTGGGGATATTTTTTGACAATAATTTTTTTCGCGCATCCTGTGCATATCTTCGCGATCTTGCTGACTAATTAATAAGGAAAGCCCAGCAAAATCAATGGTTTTCGCACTGATTCCTGAAAGATGGGCGTGCTTTTGACAGTATATTAAAGTGGAGTATCATCATATGTAAGTGGTGGGTTGTGGATAATTCTGGGGATAAACGCCACTTTCTGTGCAGAACTCGGTGGGGGTCGGATAAAAAACAAACAAAACCCACATATTTCAATGCTTTTAGGCGAATTCCAGCACAATCTGGACACAAAAGGTCGGATGGCCATCCCGGCGAAATTCCGCGATAAAGTAGTGTCGGGAGCTATCATCACACGCGGAATTGATAACTGTCTTTTTGTTTTTGCGCATGCCGAGTGGGAGGCGTTGGCTGCAAAGCTGATCGCACTGCCGCTCGCGCAGGCGAATTCGCGCGCGTTCGTGCGTTTGATGCTCGCGGGAGCGACGGACGTGGCGCTTGATAATCAGGGAAGGATCTTGATCCCCGACTATTTGCGCAAGTATGCCGGTTTGAAGAAGGAAGTGGTGGTTGCCGGTTTATACAATCGCATTGAGATCTGGGATGAGTCAGCATGGCAGTCGTACAAGACGAAGACAGAAAGTTCTTCCGAGGTGATCGCCGAGCAATTGGGGGAGTTGGGCATCTAGCACCCGTGAAAGAAGACCGCGCAGAGCACGTACCCGTTCTTTTAGAAGAGACCATAACGTTCTTAGATCCGCATCCGGGAGACTTCATTATTGATGGAACAGTGGACGGTGGCGGACACGCCCGGGAAATTCTCGGCCGCATCACCGCGACAGGAACCCTGCTTGGAATTGATTGGGATGAAGCGCTTCTTGCCGAGTGCAAAGCGCGTATCGGCGGAAATAAGAACGTGATGTTGGTCCATGGCAACTACGCCGACCTGCCGGAGATCTTGGAAAAAATTTCCAAAGAGCACGGCGTGCCGTTGTTGAAAGCGGATGGGTTGCTCGTTGATCTCGGTTTTTCTTCCGAGCAACTTGCGAACTCGGGCAGAGGATTCAGTTTTGAGGAAGCCGCGGCAAATGAGCCGCTCCTCATGACCTACGATGATTCTCGGCGTCCCGTGTGCGTCATTCTTCGCGAAGAAAGCGAAACCGACCTCGCCAATATCATTTTTCAATTCGGTGGCGAACGGTTGTCGCGAAGGATCGCGAAGGCGATCAAGGACCATGGCAGGAAGAAGCCGATCATGACGAGCGGAGACCTGGTGGAAGTGGTGCGGAGTGCGGTGCCGCGGGGCTACGAGCACGGCAGGATCAATCCGGCGACAAGGACATTCCAGGCATTGCGTATCTATGCGAACGGCGAGCTGGAAAATCTTGAGACATTACTCAACAATTTGCCAACAGTAATGAAGCCAGAGGGCAAAGCGGCGATACTCACATTCCATTCGCTCGAAGATCGCATCGTGAAGCACGCGTTCCAGGCATTCGCGAAGGAAAAGAAAGCGAACGTCATCACAAAAAAGCCCATTGGCCCTACGCGCGAAGAAATCATGAGAAATCCGCGCAGCCGATCGGCAAAACTAAGAGTTATCCAATTTATATAATCAAATGACATTCATACAACCCAAAAGATATTTCGACATTCAGAACATTGCGATCGCGATCCTCGTCGCGCTCGTGCTTGTGGGTACCTTTTGGGTCGTAGTAGGGTATAATAAGACCGTAGACTTGAGTCACGACATTGTTTCAGCAAAAGCACAGCTTGATACTATCGGTGCGCAGAACACCGCTTTGAACAATGACGTCGTTGCCGTGCTTGGTGGAGGTCAGATCGGCGCCGTTGCGGCCGCCGATAATTTAGTGCAAGACAATAAGCCCCAATACTTTTCGATAAATCAACAATGGCCTATCGCTTCTCAATAATCGTTGCCGCACTTGTTATCGCATATGGTTTTTTAACCTTTCATCTTTATCAGATCCAGCTCGTCAAAGGAGGATATTATCTCGCGGAGGCGCAATCGGAGATCTCGGGATCGGGCAATGCGGAAGCATCGCGCGGTTCCATTTATTTTACCGACAACAACGGGAATGCCTTTCCTGCCGCAGTGAACCAGAACTTCCCGGTCATCTACGCGGTGCCAGCCTCCATCAAAAATCCTGCGGCCGCAGCGGCCTCCACCTCGCCGATCCTCGGCATCCCGGTGGCGACGCTCACGAAATTATTTTCCAAGCCGAACGACCAATATGAGCTTTTGGAAAACAAGGCGGATCCCTCGGTGGCCGATCAGATCACGAAATTGAACATCACCGGCGTCGTCGCCGACTATGAGCCGGGGCGTCTCTATCCGCTTTCCGCCGTGGCTTCGCAGATCCTCGGCTATGTCGGTCCGAATACTTCGAACAACGGCGTGAGCGGACATTATGGCGTCGAAGGATTCTATAACGAAACCCTCGAGGACGGATCCGACCTTACCCTCACCATTGATCCGAACATCCAGATCGAAGCGGAGAAGATACTTGATGACCTGGTGGCGGCAAATGGTGCGACCGGCGGCAGCGTCATCGTCGAGGATCCGCAAACCGGCCGGATCCTCGCGATGGGTGGTACGCCGAGCTTTGATCCCAATGATTACAGCAGTTCGACCTTCGCCGATTTCTTGAACACGAACGTGCAATCGGTTTATGAGCCGGGATCGATCATGAAGGTCATCACCATGGCTGCCGGGATTGATTCCGGGAAGATCACCCCGGATACGACGTACGACGACAAGGGATCGGTCACCGTCAATAAGGCGCACATCACGAATTACGACCTGACCACGCATGGCGCTTACGGCGCGGGAACGACCATGACCCAGGTGATCGAGCACTCCATAAACACCGGCGCCATCTGGGCCGAGAACCAGACCGGCAACGATATTTTCGTGAGCTATCTCAAGAAGTTCGGATTGGACCAAAAAACAGGGATCGACCTGCCGGGCGAAGTTTCAGGAAATATGAGCCAGCTTGTCTCCGCCTCGCCGCAAATCGATTGGGACACCGCCGCATACGGCCAGGGGGTTGCCGTGAGCCCGGTCGAGCTCGTGACCGCGATCGCGGGAATCGCGAACGGCGGGATGCTCATGCGGCCCTATCTGAACGCCGCCCTCTCACCGCAGGAGATCGGACGGGCGATAAGCACGAGCAGTGCGGCTCAGGTCACCAAGATGATGGTCGATGCCGTTGACCTCGCCCAGGTCGCGAACATCAACGGCTATTCTCTGGCGGGAAAGACGGGCAGTGCGTTCATTCCGAATCCTGCGGGCGGTGGCTATCTCAACGAGTTGACCGATTCGTATATCGGTTTCGGCCCGACGGCGAACCCGCGATTCCTCGCGTTCATCCGGCTGAACACCATCCCGGTCACGTCGCTTGCGGCGGAGACGGTGGTGCCGGCATGGAAACAACTCGCGCAGTGGATCATCAACTATTACAATATCCCGCCGGACCGGACGACGAACGACGTCATTCCAAATTGTCCTGACCTTTTATGCGGACAGTAAAAAGGATCCTTCGCGGAACATTGCGCAAACTTGCGCGGCTTACCATCTGGCGCTATCGTCCCGGCATCATCGGTGTCACGGGCAGCGTCGGGAAAACCTCGACGAAGCTTGCGATACGGGCGGTGCTTGAAGCAGGAAGGAGCGTCCGTGCGGCGCCCGATAATCTGAACAACGATCTCGGCCTTCCGCTTGCCATCATCGGCGACTGGAACGAGGACGATCTGGCGCTCATCACGCGCCGCACGCCGCCCGGCACGCTGCCGGTGCGCAAACTGTTCTTTTGGACAAGGGTGATCGTCATGGCGTTCTGGCACATCATCATCAGGTCGCGGGAATATCCCGAGATATTGATCTTGGAATACGCCGCCGACAAGCCGGGCGATATTAAATATTTATTAAGCGTCGCACGGCCGAACATGAGCGTTGTTACCGCCATCGGCGATATTCCTGCTCACGTCGAACATTATTCCGGCCCCGAGGAGGTGGTGCGCGAAAAGGGGAGGCTCATCGAGTATCTTTCCGTGGGAGGGTTCGCCGTTTTAAATGGCGACGATTCGGCGGTGCGCAATCTTCAGTCGCGCACGCGGGCGCGTGTGGTCACGTTCGGTTTTGAAAAAGGCGCCGAGCTGAGGATCACCCGGTTCGAGAATCGCGTACACGACGGCGTGCCGATCGGCATTTCATTCAAGCTGGAATACAACGGAACTTTCGTGCCGGTGCGGATCGAGCACGCGTTCGGACGGGCACATGCGTATGCCGCCGCAGCAGCGGCAGCGATCGGGATCGCCTTCGGCATGAACCTCGTCGCCATTTCCGAAGCGCTTGCCGGTTATGCTCCCGCCGACTCCCGCATGCAGGTGTTCCGCGGCATCAGATCAACGTACGTCATTGACGATGCCTATAACGCGAATCCGAGCGCGCTACTCGTTGCGCTCGAAACGCTTGGCGATCTGCCGGGAAAACGAAAGATCGCCGTGCTGGGCGATATGCTCGAGATCGGGAAATACACGTCGGAAGCGCATGAACGGGCGGGGGAACTTGTTGCCGCAACGGCGAATATTCTCTTTGCCGTCGGTCCCCGCGCGAAGATGATCGCCGCCGCGGCGCACGAGAATGGGATGAAGAAGAACGCGATCTTTTTCTTCAACACCGCCGACATTGCCAAGATCGCATTACGTGACTTCGTGAGGAAGGGCGACGTCGTTTTAGTAAAGGGATCTCACGATATGCACATGGACGCCGTCGTCAATGAGCTGTGCTCCGCCGCGATGGCCGATGCGACCTCAACCGCACCGCTTGCTCCTCCGCCCGCTACAGCGTAATATAATTGGGCATCGCCGCGGTACTGTTGCCATCATCGTCTAGCCTGGCCTAGGACACCGCCCTCTCACGGCGGGAACTCGGGTTCGAATCCCGATGGTGGTACAAAGACGCTTTTTCTTCCTCTGAAGGCTCAAAAGAGCTTGCCATTGCTAC
>CAYQFA010000039.1:1784-5377 GCA_964416665.1 uncultured Candidatus Saccharibacteria bacterium | reverse complement strand
GTCATTTCCTCCTCGCGGATATACGGCTCGCCGCAGATACCCCGTTTCTTGCTACAGCGGTAATAGACGTAGCGGTGGATGTTTCCGTTTTTCTGATGCTTCGTTATCACTTCGGCCGTAATAGAACAGCCGCACGATCCGCACTTCATAAGGCGGCAGAGAACCGTCGGTTCCTTCTTGGCTTTTTGCACCCTGCCGCGCAGTTTCAAAATCTCCTGCACTTTGTCGAAAAGCCGTTTCTCTATGATTGGGGTATACCGTCCTTCGTATATCTCTCCGGCATAGCGGAACTGTCCGTAGTAAAAAGGATTAGTGAGAATCCATTTTACTTTATCTTTATGGAACGGCTTATCGCCGCCCCATGCTTTTGTCGCTTTCGTCCGTATGCCATTCTCGTAAAGGAACTTGGCGATGTCCTCAAGGCGAGAATTGTTTTCGGCGTAGAGTTCAAAAGCCTTTCGGACGACAGGAGCTTTGCGTTTATCCACGATAATGGTTTTCGTACGAGGATTGTTCAGATAGCCGACGGGAGCCGGAGCGGGGTAGTCGCCGCGCTTTGCCTTCTCTCGCAACCCTCGGCTCGTGTTCGCGCTCAAGTCGCGGATATACTGGTTCGCCATGCCGAACTCGACGGACATAAGGAGCACGCTATCTTTGGAATAATAGCTCCGCTCCGGCGTCCTGATGTGCTGGATGATTCCCTTTTGGAGAAGCCAGCTCACTTGCCCGCTGTCCACCGGATTGCGGGACAGGCGATCGAGATTCCAACAGGCGATACCTTGTGCCTCTCCTTTCTCAATCCGCCGGATCATATCCGCGAAGACGGGACGGCCGGGGTTCTCGGCTGACTGTTTCTCCACGAATTCTTGGGCAATATCCAGCCCTTCCGTTTTCGCCAACGCCCGCAAGACGGCGAGCTGGTCTTCGATTGAGCGCACCTGCTTGTCTTCAACATCGGTCGATTTTCGGGCGTAGATGAAGTAGGTCATACGGCAAGCATACCATAGTACGACAAAGTGCGACAATGCCCAGAAGTGCACAAGCAACGTTGCGACAAATGACGCCAGATTTGATACAATAAACTCATATGGAAAAGTTGTACACCGTCCGCGAAGCCGCCGATGCCCTGCGGGTAAGCTACCGCACCGTCCAGCGTTATCTGCGGGCTAAGAAACTCAAAGGGTCGAAGATAGGGCAATGGCGGTTCAGCGAAAGTCAGTTGAAGAAGTTTCTGAACGAGCCGGAACATAAGGCGAAGAAGCGCGGCTTACGGAAGAAATAGCCGTACGGCCAACCGCAAAAACCGTTTGCGGGGGGGGTAAAACACTTATAATAAATACAGGAGGCGATGGTAAATAAATTTTTTTCTTGGAAGATTCGTTGGAAGCATGTGGCGGCCGCCTCATGCATCGCCGCCCTCGTTATGTTTATCGCGGGCATCCTATTCTGGTATTTCCTTGCATACTTGCCTATGTCGCAACACCTTTTAGAAAATCAGCAGATCAACGCGCAAATACAGAAGATGCAACAGTTCTATAGGTTGAAAAATCTCCCCGCCAATACTTCGACCCCTTCACAATGAACGCAACAGCAAAAACCACGGCACGAAAGAAGCGCGGAGGTTTTACCCTCATCGAGCTTTTAATCGTCATCGCCATCATCGCAATTTTGGCCGTTGCCGTCGTCATTACCCTGAATCCGGCCGAAATGCTCTCGCAGGGACGGGACGCGAACCGCCTCTCCGACCTTTCGACGTTCAACTCCGCCATGAATTTGTATAACGAAGATGCTGGCGGATCGGGTTCTTTCGGTACGGCGGGAACCACTTATATCTCCATTCCCGACCCGACGGCCTCCACCACCGCTGGATCGAACTGTTCCGCGCTCGGTTTTCCCCCGACAGGATATCACTGTGCCGGGCCAAACTTTTACCGTCGGAACGACGGCACGGGATGGATACCCGTGAACTTTTCCGCAATGAGCATGGGTTCCTCGCTCGCAACCCTGCCCGTCGATCCCGTGAACACCGTTGCCTCCGGCAAATACTACAGGTACACGACGAATGGCTCCACGGGCTGGACGTTGTCCTCCATCCCCGAATCGGCCAAATACGGTTCCCAAGCCGCTTCATTCCAGATCGGTTGGGCGTGCGGAACGCCCCTCGTGGACAGTCGGGACGGTCAGAGCTATGCTACCGTCCAGATCGGCCTTCAATGTTGGATGGCGCAAAATCTGAATGTCGGCAACCAAATCACCTCCTGCACGGGCCAATCTATAGACGTTTCAATCACGACCGCTTGCACTCCGCTCCAAAACCAAGGGACAAGCACTTCTTCCATCCAAAAATACTGTTACGCTAATTTGTCCGCGAATTGCACCGCTCAAGGAGGTCTTTACCAGGGGGATCAGGCCATTGGCGGGACGACGAGCACCGGCTTTGGCGTTACGGGCATCTGTCCCGCAAACTGGCATCTCCCGAGCGATGCCGAGTACCAGACGCTTGAGATTTATCTCGGCATGTGCTCCGGCACTGGCGGCCCCGGAAACTATTGCGCCAACGACAGCGGACAGTGGCGCGGCACCAATCAAGGGACGCAACTTAAAAGCGGCGTGGGCGGAACGTCCGGCTTTAATGGCCTTCTCGCTGGCTACCGCGATGCCGATGGTTCGTTCCTCTATCAGAGCACGTACGCGTTCTTCTGGTCGCCCGTCGTGTCTGGCGGTTCAGCGTGGGGCCGTTACTTGTACTCTGGCTACCCCTCGGTCTACCGGACCACTTACAGTCAGGCCCTCGGCTTTTCGGTGCGTTGCGTGGAGAACTGATCCGACTATTTGACTCTTTGACTATTTCCGCCGCATTTCAAAAAAATTATGGCCATTTACGACACATTACCAGTCTATAAAGTCAGCTACGATTTCCTGCTGGATTTATTCAAATTCACCAAGAATTTCGACCGAGAGTATAAATATACCCTCGGCGAAGACCTCAAAAGAGAGACGACGGAAATGATCGCAAACATCTATCGCGCCAACAGCAGCCAGTCCAAGCGGGCGTTGTTGCAAGCGGCCAGAGAAAATCTGGAAGTGGTGCGCCTCTATTTGCGGCTGATCAAAGACCTCAAACAAATCAGCCTCGGAAAATTCGTAACGCTCAATGAAAAGATAGAGTCGGTTTCCAAGCAGCTGTCCGCATGGCAGAGATCAAGCAAGGAATAGTTCTGGCCAGAACCATCTGACGCTACGGCACAGGCGGGCGAGCCATAACCAGTTCAATAATCTTCTCGCGGTTTTATCGCGAGGAATACGTTGCAATTTTCAAGCGAGGTTTCGCGAACGCAAGCCCGTAATTTGTGAGGTACGGGCTTCGCCCATCGCGCCGCGCACGATCCGGCTCTCATTTCTTCGCACTTGCGGGCGGGGAAATTTCCACGGGACGAGAGACGGACTCATTGGAAATCGCAATGACTTTTGCTTTCCGTCAGGTCTGCAAAAGGAGTCAAATGATTATTTTAAACGTCAGGGGCCTTCTCGCTGGCAACCGCAATACCGATGGTTCGTTCAACAATCAGAGCACGAACGCGAACTTCTGGTCG
>CAYQFA010000039.1:0-1684 GCA_964416665.1 uncultured Candidatus Saccharibacteria bacterium | reverse complement strand
CCGCAATACCGATGGTTCGTTCAACAATCAGAGCACGAACGCGAACTTCTGGTCGCCCGTCGTATCTGGCGGTTCAGCGTGGAACCGTAACTTGAACTCTGGCAACCCCACGGTCAACCGGAACACTAACAATCAGGCCAACGGCTTTTCGGTGCGTTGCGTGGAGAACTGGATAACATTTTAAAAGCATGGATGAAAGAAAAGTTTTACTTGATTTATTCAAAGCTTATTATTCGGCTCGCAGTAATAAACGCGGGACGCGGAGCGCGATAACCTTTGAAATGAATTATGAGAGAAATCTTCTCCAGCTTGGCCGGGAAATCGCGGCAGGAACCTACAGTATCGGGCGGAGCATCTGTTTTATCTGCTTCAAACCCCTACAGCGTGAGATTTTTGCCGCTGATTTTCGGGACAGGATCATCCATCATCTGATTTACAACTACATCAATCCGATTTTTGAACGGTCGTTTTTGAACGACAGTTATAGCTGCCGCATCGGCAAGGGGACTTCGTACGGCATCAAGCGGGTGGATCATTTCATCCGTTCGTGCTCCCGCAATTACACGCGGGATTGCTATATCCTCAAATTGGATATCAAAGGATATTTCATGTCCATAGACAAAAATATTTTATATAAGAAAATCGAAAGGAAAATAAACGGGCTGAAAGAACCTCGCGGGTTCGACCCCGTATGGCTCTTGGCTCTCATCCATCAAGTAATATTTCACGACCCGACGAAAGATTGCATTATGAAGGGAAAAAAGGAGGATTGGCGCGGCCTGCCAAAATCAAAAAGCTTGTTTTGGGCGAAGCCGAACGTAGGCTTGCCGATCGGCAATCTGACTTCGCAATTATTCGGAAACGTATATCTCAACGATTTTGACCACTTTGTAAAATATAAACTTGGCTGCGCTTATTACGGGCGGTACGTGGACGACATTGTAATCGTTCACCCAGACAAAGAATATCTGAAATCAATCATCCCTCGCATCAGGCGATACTTACACGACAAACTCTCCCTTGAACTGCACCCCAAGAAGATATATCTTCAAGATTTTCATAACGGCGTGTCATTTTTAGGAGCCATCATAAAACCCTATCGCATGTATGTTTGCAACAGAACAAAGGGCAATTTTTATAAGAAAATCCGACAGTGGAACCGGCTTCTGGCCGAAGGCGAATCGGGATGTTTAGAGGAACGCCAAGAAAAATTCGTGGCGAGTATGAACTCGCATCTGGGGCTCGCGGGACATTTTCATACCTACAAACTTCGCAGGAAAATGCTGACCGAACACCTGTCGCCGGACTTCAAAAAATTCGTCCAGATCGCGGTTGATTACAGTAAGATCACGAGAGACGCATCGACATCGCAAGTCGGTAACTACGCCAAGTTCGCCGATTCATACCAGTTGGTGAAAAACTCGGATTGAAAGAAAGTAATATCAATGCAAAAAGGGAGTAGCCGATCTTCATATCGGCATGATTCATACTGCGCGCACGGGTGGCGTGGGGCAAGCAGTATACCGTAATGTATCTCGCCGACCCCACCCCCAAAAAATCTTCGCTCTTAAAAATCTTCGGCTCCAACCTTCTTCTAAAAAACCGTAATCTCGTTTCCACCCCCACCAAACCTTACGCTTCGCTCCGCGAAGCGCGTCAAAATTTTTCTGAAACTGACTTAAAC
>CAYQFA010000038.1:0-5386 GCA_964416665.1 uncultured Candidatus Saccharibacteria bacterium | reverse complement strand
TTACATCACCCTTCCAAGGTGAAGTCACGGGTTCGACTCCCGTTACCCGCTCAGATTGAATAGAGAAAAAAGAAAAGCTCGTCCTGGGAAAGCGGGGCAATTTAAAAGGTTCCAATGTCGCCATTGTGTGAAAAACAAAAAGGACAGCTCCTGTATAAATAAATTAGGTAACTGCCCATTTTGCAGATATGTGAAACTGTGGCGGTAATAGACGCGCCAATGTGGCCTTGGCCACAAACATCGCTCTGCGAGCGATTTGAATCCTATTCTCAAATCAATCTACTGCCTTTAGTATAGCAATATTGATTCGCGCGAAAAACCACGCCTGTGGATAACTTCAGGATAACTCATTTTCGCTTAGAAACTCTGCCTCTGAACCGCCCCAACTTAAGACTTCTTTATGATCGTATCGAGCACGCCGTAGTCTTTCGCTTCTTCGGCTGAAAGCCAAAAATCCCGCTCGGTGTCTTTCTCGATCTTCGCCAATGTTTGGCCGGTGTGCTTTGCGAGTATCTGATTGAGCCGCTGTTTCGTCTTCAATATCTGCCGCGCGGAGATCTCGATCTCGGTAGCCTGTCCGCCGATTGAATCAACGGCAACTTGATGAAGGAGTATCTCCGAGTTCGGCAACGCAAAGCGCTTCCCCTTTTTCCCTGACGCAAGTAAGAACGCGCCCATTGAAGCCGCGATGCCTACGCACATCGTCGAGACATCCGGCTTAACGTATTGCATGGTGTCGTAGATCGCCATACCGGCAGTGACCGAACCGCCCGGGCTGTTGATATAAAGCTTGATATCCTTTTTCGCATCTTCGTGCTCGAGGAAAAGCAGTTGCGCGATGATGATGTTCGCAACGCCATCATTGATCGGGCCCGCCAAAAAAATGATGCGCTCCTTAAGAAGCCGCGAATAGATGTCATACGCACGCTCGCCATACTGCGATTTTTCGATGACGGTCGGGATGAGATATTGCGAGTACTCTTCCCCGCCGCGCGGAGATTGGTTTTTTGAATTGGTCATGGTTATCTATTAATACTGCCTTACCCTGCTTAATACTACAAACCCCAAGAGCCTAGTGCAAGAATTTAACGATCAAGAGGGCAATGATGTTAACCACCTTGATCAAGGGGTTGATGGCCGGGCCCGTGGTGTCTTTGTACGGATCGCCGACCGTATCGCCGGTGACCGCTGCCTTGTGAGCTTCAGAGCCTTTGCCGCCAAAGTTGCCATCCTCGATGTACTTCTTGGCGTTATCCCATGCCGCACCTCCGGCGGTCATGGACATGGCCATGAACAAGCCTCCTACGATCACGCCGATCAAGAGACCGCCCAGCGCTTCCGCGCCCAGCAAGAATCCGACAGCAAGCACGCCCACGATCGGAACGAGCGCAGGGATGATCATCTCTTTGATCGCCGCCTTGGTCACAATATCGACCGCCTTGCCGTACTCCGGCTTGGCGGTGCCTTCCATAAGGCCCTTGATCTCACGGAACTGACGACGGATCTCATCCACCACGGCACCCGCGGCGCGACCCACCGAACGAAGCGTCAACGAGGCGAAGAAGTAGACCATCGCCGCGCCCAGTAAAAGTCCGACAAGAACGGACGGGTTGCTCAGGTCAAAAATGACGTTCTTGACTTCGCTCGCATAGCTGGAGAAAAGTACTAACGCCGCAAGACCGGCGGACGCGATGGCATATCCCTTTGTGATCGCTTTCGTAGTGTTCCCTACCGCATCAAGTGAATCGGTGATTTTGCGCACGTTCTCCGGCTGCTTCGTCATCTCGGCAATGCCGCCAGCATTGTCGGTGATGGGGCCGAACGAGTCGATCGAAACGATAATCCCCGCAACAGAAAGCATCGCGACCGACGCGATGGCAACGCCATAGATCCCGGAAAGCGCGTAACTCCCTAAAATTCCCAGCGCGATCACAAACGCCGGAAGGAGCGTTGATTCCATTCCTACTGAAAGGCCGATGATGATGTTTGTGCCGTGGCCGGATTTTGACGCCTCAGCGATGGACTTCACGGGACGGAATCGCTTTGCCGTGTAGTAGTCGGTAATGATCACCATAAGCGCCGTGACCGCGAGGCCGGTGAGCGAAGAAAGATATATATGCAGGTAAGCGGCACCAAAAACGTAGGTCGAGATAAAGTAAAACCCGATTGCCGCAAAAACAAGCGAAGCGATCAACCCTTTATAGAGCGCGCCCATGATGGAATCGTTTTTGCTTAAACGTACAAAGAAGGTTCCTAATATAGAGGCGATGATCGAAACGCCGCCCAAAAGCAACGGGAATCCGATCGTGCCGGACACCACCGTAGTGAGCGAGCCGAGAAGAATGCCGGCGGTAAGCGTCACTGCATATGTTTCGAAGAGATCGGCGGCCATACCGGCACAATCGCCGACGTTGTCGCCGACGTTGTCAGCAATGACGCCGGGGTTTCTCGGATCATCTTCCGGAATGTTCGCCTCAACTTTTCCGACAAGGTCGGTTCCCACATCAGCAGCCTTCGTATAAATACCGCCACCCAAGCGCGCGAAGATCGATATCAAGCTCGCGCCGAAGCCGAGGCCGATGAGCGCCTGTATGTTTCCGTTCGAAAGATAATACGTTCCCGCAACCGCCAAAAGTCCGAGCGCCGTGACCAAAAGTCCCGTGACCGATCCGGCGCGGAACGCGAGCGACAAGGCCGGGAACAAACCTTTCTTTGCCGCTTCGGCGGTTTTGGAATTGGCGCGCACCGCAACGTTCATTCCGATATATCCCGTGAGCGCCGAAGCGATGCCTCCCACCAAAAACGCGAGAGCCACCGGTGCTCCGAGCGTGAACCAGATCACCGCCGCGAGTATCACCGCGACCACGGCAACGGTTTTGTACTGCCGGTTCAAATATGCCATCGATCCCTCCTGGATCGCTTTCGATATTTCCACCATGTCCGCGCTTCCTGCGGGCTGCTTCTTGAGCCAAAGTGCAAGCACCGCACTATAAACAATTGCTAACGCGATCGGGACGAAAATTATTGCATACAACATGAATAACTTTTTGTATTTATTTTATTTGAAAACGACGTTTTTAGTTTAGCTGATGATGTCCTCTTTCTCGTCATCATCTACTACCAGAGGAATTTGATCGGTGTCGATGAGCCCTGCGACTCCCCCTTCCTGCACCTCTTCCGGATTATTTTGCGAACGAACATCTATCTTCCAACCGGTCAGCTTCGCGGCGAGGCGAACATTCTGTCCTCCTTTCCCGATGGCAAGACTGAGCTGATTCTCCGGCACAAACGCACGCGCCTCTCTGCGCGGGAGGATCTCCACGCGGTCAACCTTTGCCGGTGAAAGTGCGTTGGCGATGAATTTTTCAGGATCTTCCGACCATTCGGCGATATCGATCTTTTCGTTTCCAAGTTCGTTATTCACCGCCATTACGCGCGTACCGCGCTGGCCGACCAATGCTCCGACAGGATCGACTCCCTCAACTTTAGACACCGCAGCGATCTTCGTACGATTCCCCGCCTCGCGAGCGATCGATTTGATCTCAATGCTGTTTTCTGTAAGTTCAGGAACTTCCATCTGGAAAAGTTCTGCGACAAATTTCGGATGCGACCGCGAGAGAATGATTCCCGGCAAGCGGGTGTCCTCCTGTACCGCCAGCACCAAAAAGCGCAACCGCTCACCTGTCCGGTAGTGTTCACCAGGAATGGATTCATTGGCGAACATGACACCGATGGTTCTTCCGAGATCGATAAAAATATTTCCCCTTTCGAACCGCTGGACGACGCCACTTACGATCTGTCCTTCGCGGCCGCGCCACTCATTCAAAATAGAATCGCGTTCCGACTCGCGCAACTTTTGGAGGATGACCTGTTTCGCGGTCTGCGCGGCGATGCGGCCGAAGTCTTCGTGCGATTCCAAAACAAACGCGACTTCATCGCCAACCTGAACATCCTTCTTTATTTTTTTCGCTTCGTCAAAAGTGATATGCCGCTCAGGGTTGAACCGCGGAAGTTTCTGCTCATCATCCTCGCTCTCTTCGACGGCAATCGCTTTTTTTTCTTCGCCCTCCTGAGTCTCTTCGTCCTCCTCAACGAACCGAACCGTACTTTCATCCACCACCGTTTTTATTTTTGAAAAAATCAACTCCCCTGTTTTTTGATCAAGTTTGCATCGCACGACCTCTCCTCTCTCTCCGTATTCTTTTTTATACGCGGCAGCAATCGACGATTCGATCACATCCAAAACCTTGTCCGGATCCAATCCTTTTTCGTCCGCAACTTGCTTCAGCGCTTTTGTTAATTCTTTTATGTTAAGCATTTCTTTAAAAAAGGCCGCTTCCAAGCGGTCCACAAATTACTCTCTGAGTGTACCTCTTTTGAAAAATATGTCAACTGCTCGCGCGCAAATATTGCCAGTATTCCGTCAAAGATTTTTGTAATGGTGAAGGATACCCGTTTTCTCGCCCTTTAAGGTTATCGCGATAAGATCAATTCTCCATCCTTTCTCATCATCAATCAGGCCCGGATGTTGAACTGAGAATTTCTGACAAGCTCTAATGGTCTTTTTTAGTTTGAAACCTGTCATTTGATCCTCGGGCATAAAACCTGAGACAAATTCGCCCTTTCCGGTCACCGTCTTTACCTCTATAAATATGAGTGTTCCATCTTGGCTTTTTGCGATAATGTCTATTTCATCGAATCCAACCCTATAGTTTCTACCAATAATGTTATATTTATTTTTAATTAAATAATCGCAGGCTATCTTTTCTCCCAAATTACCAATTTCTTTATTATTCATTCATTTTGAATTTTTAATGTGTTTTACGTAAAACACATTAAAAAAGATTAATTAGTTATTTATTTAATTTTGCGGTCTTAAACCCCTTTTGGGTCTCCGAATTAAAATTATGTTTTACGGAAAACATAATTTTAATTCATAAAGAATTTTTAATGTGTTTTACGGAAAACAATTTGTAAAACAATTTTGTTTAACAGTAGGTTTTATGGGCTTATCGGGTTATTTGGATTTTAAATATAATGCGGCAAAATTCCGGCAATGCGGCAAAGATTAACCCTCTGAAGCGGCAATTATCAAAATCCGTCTTGGACGATTGCTGCTTTGTTTTGCCGGATTATTCAACATGCCGAACTATTGACGCATCTATACCCGAAGGGTATCCTTAGGAAACTATGAAAGAAGAACAATTAAAAAAATATAAAACAGAGCTTGAGAAGGAGCGGGGACTGCTTTTGATGGAAATTAAGAACGACGAACAACCTATCGACTTTGGTTCTGACATCGATCATTCTGATGAAAAAACCGACCAAACAGAAGAGTTCAGCAACCACCTTGCCGCCTCACAAGATCTAAAAAATCGCCTTGATG
>CAYQFA010000037.1:0-5393 GCA_964416665.1 uncultured Candidatus Saccharibacteria bacterium | reverse complement strand
GCTCCGTGCCGAAAATTAAAAAAACATTAAAGATCTTCGGTGAGCACAATATTTCGAATGCCGCAGCGGTCTATCAGCTCGGGAAGTTATTAAAAATCTCTGAAAAGAGCATTTTTGCGGCGCTTGGATCCTACGGCGGCGCATGGCGGCGCATGGAATATCGCGGCGCGGCAAAGATAAAAGGGATAAAAGAGCCGGCGCTTGTCTATGATGACTATGCACATCATCCGACAGAGATCAAGGCGACACTTGCCGCATTCAAAGAACAATTTCCCGATCGTACCCTTATCTGCGTCTTTCAGCCCCATCAGGGCAAACGCCTGAAGCTGCTCTTTAAGGAATTTACCACCGCATTTGCCATCGCCGATGCCGTGATTCTTTTGCCGCTCTACAAGGTGCGCGAGCATGGAGAAAAACTTGTGCGCGAATCGTCAGATCTTGCCTCCGCGATCAAAAAATACACGCCCCGAAAACAAGTGATCTACCTGGAGAATCCCGGAAAATTGCAAGCAGTGATTAATGGTCTTTTAATCCCCCGCTCCCCTCTTATCGTGATGATGGGCGCCGGCGATATTGTGGACCATACGGAAAAACTGTTATCATTCCGATAATGTTCGGCGACCCAAAAGACATCAACGAATTCAAAGAAACGAGCGGTTACACCATCGACGGACTTTGGTACCCGCGCGTGACGAAGATAGTCAGCATCAAGGCAAAGCCCGCGCTCTATTATTACTACGGCGAGGCGAAGAGCTATAAAGCAGCGAACGAATCAACGGAATTGTCGGCGCGCGAAGGCACCCTGATCCACGAGATCGCGGAGGCGATCTTGCTGGGAAAAGACCCTGAAATTCCCGAGGAAGTGAAGGGCGCCATTGCATCGTTCAAGACATTTCTTACGAAGACGCCTATTAGCGTGCGACCGGAAGACGTTGAACGGCGCATTGTGAACCACGATCAGCGTTATGCCGGTACGGTGGATGCGATTGCGACGATCGGCGGCAAATTGGGCGTGCTCGACATAAAGACGTCGCAGGCGATCTATCGTGATTATTGTTTGCAAACGTCGGCTTATATGGACGCGCTGAAAGACGAATTTCCCGCTTTGGAAACACGGTGGATATTGCGGATCGACCAATTGCAAAAATGTGTGAAGTGCGGCGCGATACGGCGGCTTAAGGGCGGCAATGAAAAAATAAAGACCGACTGGCGCAATTATTCCATGAAGACGTGCCAACACGAATGGTCCGAGTTCTATGGCGACATCGAATTGCAGGAATTCCCTTCGTGGCAGAATGATTTTCAGGCATTCTTGGCGGCAAAGCGGTTATGGGAATGGGAAAACGAAGATTGGCTGAAGAAGATCGCCTATCTCTAGTTATTGAGCTATTGCCAAACCGTCGCTACGGGAACCTCTTCCGAGCTCGCAAGAGTGGGCAGACTTGAGGTTGATTCGGATAGGGTACCGACGTCCGCCATCCAGACACTGCTTGAAGTGTTGAAGTCGTTGAAAATGTATGTTTCATCACCAAGCGCGCCCGGGGCGCATCCGTAGTCAGCCGCTTGGCCGTCGGCGGTAAATGGCCTGGTGCCGGTGAATGGCGAGCATAATGTACCGTCGGAAAGCTGTATCAACCACGCCCAATCGGAAGGAGGTTTTCCCGGTAGCACTTCTGCCTGCGGCAATGCTTCGGTAAGTTGCGGTACAAAAGTCGACGACGCGTCGGGTGCGGCCGGACTCATCCCACAGAGCAGATTCGCGCTGCCGGGAATCTGAAAACACGGATCGCTGATGGCATTTCCCACGGTGCACCGCCAAGCGTCGGCGCGATATGGCGCGGCGATGGAATTGGTCCAGCAGGAACCTTTTTCAATCGGCGTCGAACTCGCTGCTTGTGGCACGTACGCCACTATATTCGTGGGCGTTACAACCGGAGTCGTCGCCTGAACACTTGAACTGGGCGTGCTTGAACTATTCACCGTGGAAGACGGAATGGTCGAGGACGTGAAAAATTGTCCCACCCCAAAGACGATCACCAAAAAGACAACCACCGCGAGAAGGATCTTGTTGGTCTTATTCATTGAATTTGAATGTGCCGATTATATTTTGCATCAGGGTATCGATTTTTGCCTGGTCGAACGGCTGTAAATTATACGAAGTGGGATAGTTGGCGATCTGGGCAGAATGGATGGTGTATTCGATCGCATAGCACTGTCCGGCGTGAAGCGTTCGATAGCTCGTGGTTTGATAATAATTGCCGGCGCCCGCGTCGTTCGAATGGAATACCGTGAAGGTAGTGCCGTTGATAGTGGCGGTCGATGTCGGCGTCGCCAGCCCTCCGGTTTGTTCAGCGCTCATACATTGGGCAACGGCGGTGGCATCCTCACTGCTTCCAACAGTGAGTGTTGCGTCAGCAAAGTTAGTTTGCGGCTCAAACGCTCTTGGAACGGTAAGGGTAAAAAAGACGATTCCTGTGGTGGTTGCCCCAACCTGCCAATTCATGGCTAGTGCGGCCATATAATTATCCTGGGCATCAAAATCGATCGGATAGGCAATGGTGAATCCCCCTTTGGTGTTATTGGCATCGGTCTGCCATTCTGCGGTGTTACTATAATAGTCCGAGGTCGCTGGCGTAACGGAAACTTCCGATGACGCTTGCGGTGGAACGACGCTTGCCGTGAATCTATCGTACTGGATGCCGAGATAGAAGCCGGCGAACGGCAGCGCGATGAAGAGAACTATCGCCAACATCTTCGAATACCACGTCACCTTGTTCCATTGGATTTTGTCCATGCTATCATTGTAGTATGGTACCGGTTCCTTTGCAAAACCGTCGTTTATTCGGTACAATAATAGCATAAAGGTTAATACACTTAACTATATTTCACACCACAACCACATGAATCCGTTCAAACGTTTTGGAAAAACAAAAAGTATCGTCGGCATCGTTGTTCTCGTTCTCATTATTTTCGGAATATACTATTTTGCTTTCATAAGAAAGGCCAGCCCGTATCAGTTTGTCACCGTGACGCAAGGCGCCATCACGGAAGAAGTAAGCGTGACCGGCAATACGACACCCATCCAAAGTCTCGACCTTGGCTTTCAGAACGGTGGAATCATCGCTTCGGTCAATAAGGCCGTCGGCGATCAGGTTGCCGCGGGTGATGTCCTTGAGCGTCTGAACACCAGCGACTTGGAAGCGCAACTTGCCCAGGCCCAGGCGAACGTTGACGCCGCCAACGCACAGCTGCAATCATTGCAGGCAGGGGCGCAACCGGCAGATATACAAAATTCCGAGGCGGCTTTGGCCGGAGGTCAGCAATCGCTTGCCAATATGTATGCGAGCGCCGAAAACACGTTGAACGACAGTTACACCAAAGCGAATGACGCCGTGCGCAACCAGCTTTCGGCGTTTTTTACGAGCGCAGAGACCAATAATCCGCAGATCACGTTTTCCGTGAGCAATTCACAGACATTGAACAATGCGGAATCCGAACGTTTACGGGCAAGCACGGAATTGAACCTATGGCAGTCGGAGCTCGCTACGGTAAACGCCTCTTCTCCCTCTTCAACGCTGGACGCCGCCCTTCAAAATGCCACGGCACATCTTTCGGTGATAAAAGCCTTCTTGAACAGCGTCTCGCAAGCCATACTCCTCGAGGCGAATCTTTCCCCGGCGACGTTGAACACTTACAACAACCAGCTCACGGCGGCGAACAATGAGTTCACTACGGCAACGACCAATATCAACACCACCATTCAAAATATTGCCTCCCAAAAAATAACCATCCAACAGCTTCAGGCCCAGTTGAATTTGAAGCTTGCCGGCTCGACGGTGCAGCAGATCGCCAACCAACAGGCGCAAGTGGAGGCGGCCGAAGCCAATGTTCGGAATGTTCAGGTGCAGATCAACGAAGCGACGCTCGCATCCCCTATTGATGGCGTCGTCACGGTACAGAATGCGAAGGTCGGCGAGATCGCAACTCCGGGAACGACCATGACCTCCCTCATCTCGAACGACGACTTTGAGGTGGACTCCGAAGTTCCCGAAACCGATATCGGGAAAATAAGCATCGGCCAGACGGTCACCATGACCATCGATGCGTTCTCTGGTGAAACGTTCGCGGGAAAAGTGTTTTATATCGACCCGGCCCAAACGGACATCAGCGGCGTGGTGAACTACACGGTAAAAGTTTCGTTCAGCAAACCTGACCCGCGCATCAAGAGTGGTCTTACGGTCAACCTGGACATCCAAACTCAGCAACAGAACAATGCCCTGATCCTTCCCCAATATGCCATCATTCAAAGCGACCAAGGAACCTTTGTCGATGTGATCCAGAACGGCAAGGAGGTTCAAGTCCCGGTGACGCTCGGCATACAGGACCAAAGCGGCAATGTGCAAATTCTTTCGGGCGTGACCAAGGGAGAACAGGTGGTCAACATCGGAATCAAATAACGCGCGAGAAAAAAACATGATGATCGTCGTTAAGGACCTAAAAAAGGAATATATTGACGACGGCACGAGCACGCTCGCGCTCGGCGGAGTTTCTTTCACGATCGACAAGGGTGAGTTCGTCTCCATCATCGGCCCGTCGGGCTCGGGAAAATCCACCCTGCTCCATATTTTGAGCTTTCTCGATCGTCCGACGGGCGGTGTCTACACTTTTCTCGGAAAAGGCATTGATCAGATGTCCGACGCCGAGCTCGCGGCGGTGCGCAATAAGAATATGGGATTCGTCTTCCAGTCGTTCAATTTACTATTAAGGCTCAGTGTTTATGAAAACGTCGAGATCCCTCTTTTGTATTCGACCCTGCCGCCCGCCGAGCGAAAATCCGTAGTGGAAAAAGCAGTGGCGTCGGTCGGACTTTCGGAAAAGCTGAACGTCGAGGCCGGCAAACTTTCGGGCGGTCAGAAGCAGCGCGTTGCGATCGCACGCGCGCTCGTCAATGATCCCGATGTCATATTCGCCGACGAGCCGACGGGAAATCTCGATTCAAAATCCGGTGCCCAAGTGATGGGTATCCTGGAAAGCCTCAATGACAAGGGGCATACCATCATCCTTGTCACCCACGAAACCTCCACCGCCGAATTTGCCGACCGGATCATCCGCATCCGCGACGGTGCCGTTGAGAGCGATATGCCGGTCGCGAACCGTCGGCGATCCACTGATCAATTTGTGAAATAACACTATGCGCATAAAGGATTCATTAAATTCGGCGGTCGACAGCCTTACCCATGGAAAGATGCGTTCGATCCTGACCATGCTCGGCATTGTGATCGGCATCGCCTCGGTGATCATTTTGATGTCCATCGGCCAGTCGGCGCAAGACCTTATCTTGAACCAAGTGGAAGGGATCGGCTCGAATCTTATTTTCATCATCCCGGGCGGGA
>CAYQFA010000036.1:0-5410 GCA_964416665.1 uncultured Candidatus Saccharibacteria bacterium | reverse complement strand
GATGTGAACGGAACGCTCTACCACTGAGCTAAACGCCCCTTGTAACAACTCACAAATAGTAAAACAAAAATACGCTATTTTCAACCGCATTGCGCTCATTCTTCTGCCCGACAAATTCAAATAAGCTAGATAACAAAAAGGGCTCTTGTGTCCGTTGTGTAATCACAGCAGGACACAAGAGCCCTTTTTGTTATCTAGCTTATTTGATCTCCGCTTCTCCTCCGGCTTCGGTGACCTTCTTCTTGATCTCCTCGGCTTCCTCCTTCTTGATGCCTTCCTTGATCGGCTTCGGCGCTGCGTCAACGAGGTCCTTCGCTTCCTTAAGTCCAAGCGTCGTCACTTCGCGAACCACCTTGATCACGTTGAGCTTGCTTGCTCCCGCGGACTTCAGGATGATATCAAAGCTCGTCTTCTCTTCCGCGGCTGCGGCGGCTGCGCCACCACCTGCGGCGACCGGCGCTGCGGCCGAGATACCGAACTTTTCCTCGAGCGTATGAACGAGCTCCGCGAGCTCTACCACCGTGAGGGCCTCGATCTTCGTGATCAAATCGTCAAAATTTGCCATGGTTTTATTGTATATTTGCTTGCGTTAGCTCGACCTTTTTGCTTTTTCATCCAGTAAGTACATGAATGACCGGATCGGTCCCGCCAGAACTCCGAGCAGCTGCGCCAAAAGCACTTCGCGCGGCGGGAGCGTACCGATGCGCACCACCTGCGCGCCTTCGAGCATCACGCTCGTCTTTATCTCGTAACCGCCAAGGAGCTTCTTTATCCACACGTCCTTCGGCATGCCTTCGGGAACTTCCAGGCCCGAGAAGAATCTATATGCCGGACCGGCGATCGTGTCGGTCCCCCCTTCCGCGAAGATCGTTCCGACGGAAACCTTGAACTGTTTGAGGTCCACATCGATGCCGCGCTCTTTAAGGGCGATGCCCAAAAGCCGCTTCTTGATGACGAGGAAATTCGCGCCCTGCTTTTTGAGCTCGGTGCGAAGCTTGCGGATATCTTCCGCAGTGACCTTCGTGAAGTCAGCGAAAATGAGCGACTGGCTCTTTGCGAGCAGTGCCTTTGCTTTTTCTAATTCTTCGCCTTTCTGGGCTTTGGTTTTCATGGTGGTTTTTGCGTATTCGCGTTAAAAATTGATAAAAGAAAAACGGCCTTCCAAGCCGCGAGCAACAATCAAAAACTATTTGATCATCCTCGATAGGACTTACCTGCCGATCGGCAGAACCTATGGTCTTTGGAATTGATTACAGTGTAGCGCAATAGTGGCCCGCCTGTCAATACGGGAATGGGCAAGATAAAAAAACCGAGCCCCAGGATCCCCGGGGCTCGTTCGATGGTCTTTCTCCCGCGTTCACATATGCTGTTCACGGCGGAGAAAAAGGCTTTCCGCGAATTCACGAAAGAATGCTTGATCCGCCGCGTTCGCCCGATGGAAATATTGCAGGATCTTCTCGGGAAAGGATACCTCCTCGAATACTTCGTGAAAATCCGAGGGAGGCACCGCAGAAAGCGAGAGGAGCAGAAACATGCTCATCCCGAGCTCTTGCGCGATGCGCTCAAGCGAATCGATCGTCGGTAAAAGCCTCCCACGCTCGATCTTTGAGATGTAGGGCCGGGACATCTTTAGGCGCTCGGCCAACGCGCACTGGCTTAAATTCATCGCCTTACGTCGTGCCTTTACGACACGCGCAATGCCAGCAACGAGTTGATCATGCGTTTCCGCGCCGATCAGCTTTTTGTGATCGAAGGACAAGACGTCATCCCCTATCCAAGCTGAAGAAGTTTCCTTAGGCAAAGGACGGTGGCACTTCCGACAATTTCCGGAAATGGTTTGATATTGAACCAGAGGGCAGAATGGACAACGAACCACCTTCTTTGACTCGGGAGGGACTCTGCCCGTAGCCAACGCCATTGCCGCAACTGACGAGGTCGCGAAGGACCTCATCGAAGACTCGAACATCGCTGTGGACATGATTCCTCCAAATTCCTTGTTCCTCAAAAAGAAGAACTGCTACACTGCCTTCATATTAGAAACCTCACAATATTTTGCAAGGGGAAAAGGAAAAACATCATTCGCCTTTCTTCCACTCCACGATCTTTCCCGCCTCACGCTCTAGAGGATGTGAAAGACGAAGTTTTGCGATAGCACCCTTTTCCGCGATATCAAAATGCGGCGACTCGTCCAAGGCGTTGTTGATCTCCCACAGATTTTCAGCGCTCGTAAGCCAATCGTCGCCGAACGGCAGCAAACTGAACGGCCGCGAGTACGTCCGCAATGTCTTCACGCCACTATCCAAAAAATATTCGTGAAAATAGGACAACACCAATTCGCGGATGGTCCGATAGATCGGATCGCGATAGCGCAGCACGGCGTGATTGGTCTTACTGATCGCACCCCAATGGCCGCCCTGCTTGAAAAGCGCGACCACGTGATCATCGTCGCCTTTTTTCGTCTTGAGATCGAGCAGGAGCGGCCGCTCGCCGTGATACCAAAGCGCCGCGGCGGCGAGCATCGCTCCCTCTATGCAATGCGCCTCCCGTTTTCGCAAAACCATCAACGGCGACCGCGACGTATCGCCGCCTTTTTCAAAATTGATCCTGAGGCCGTCCAAAAAATCCTGAATCTTGGCCGGTGAATTCAATTTCTTGAACACCGCAAACTCGCGCGGGAAATCTTTCAGAACTTTTTCAGGGAACGGTCGCATTGTTTTGAAGTTAGATAGTGCTGACGTGTATTCTTTTATATTTTGAGACCGTTGTGTACTCACGGCAGGTCTCAGAATATAAAAGAATACACGTTATCCGTGACGGACTTCTAAGACATCGCCGTCCTTCACTTCGTACTCCTTTCCTTCCACCCTCAGCCAGCCTTTCTGCTTCGCTTTGCTCCATCCGCCCGCCTCGAGCAGCTTTGCCGTTTCGATCACCTCGAGCCGAATGAACTTGGCTTCAAAGTCGGTGTGGATGACGCCCGCCGCCTGCGGCGCCTTCGTTCCCCGCTCAATGGTCCATGCGCGAGTCTCGTCCTCCCCGGTCGTGAAAAAACTGATGAGGCCGAGTATCTCATATGCTTTTTTCACTAGCACAGGGACGCCATTCGACTGCGCGGCATCCAAAGAAAGATCGACGATGAGATGATCGGCACTCAATGCCCGGATCTTCTCCAAAAGCGGCTGAGTGACATCGCTTGCCGCGCCATTCAACAGGTAAAGCTGCCTCTTGAGCGTAAGAAGATTCAGGTCGCTCAGTCGCACGTTCTCCTTCAGCTCCTTCGCAAGCGCCACATCGCCCAATGGAAGATCGCCATCTTCCAGACATTTTTTGAGCCGCTCCAAAAGCCCCTTGTCCTGCACCGCTTCCTTTTTCCCCGTGCGCGCTTCGGATTCCACTTTTGCAAAACGTTTTTCCACGGACTCCAGATCTTTCAGGATCAACTCCTGGTTGATGATCTCCAGATCGCGGAACGCATCCACGGAATTCTCGACGTGGATGATCTCGGGATTCTGGAACACGCGCAACACAATAACGATCGCCTGCGTTTCGCGAATGTGCGCGAGAAACTGGTTTCCCAACCCCTCTCCTTTATTTGCGCCCTTCACCAAGCCGGCGATGTCGTAGAATTCCACGACCGCCGGGATCTTCTTTTTCGATTTACTGAGCTCGTTCAATTTTTCCAGCCGCTCATCGGGAACTGAAACGACCCCCACGTTCGGATCGATGGTCGCGAACGGATAGTTCGCGATCGTGATGTCCTGCTTGGTGATCAATTTGAACAGCGTAGATTTGCCGACGTTCGGAAGCCCAACGATGCCGATAGAGAGTTTTGTACCCGACATAATTTTGATTCTTTAGTTGTAGTTATATCCTCTCCATCGCTATGGATGAGGTTAAGTTTGATATGACTTTCTGAAGGGATAGAGATAGCGCCGCTTACATCTAAGGTATCGCCGCTTACCATAATTCTATCTACGACGTTCATAACTATCGCCTTTTTTCTCTCAAAATTCAAGCTAGAAAGCATCTCTACCGATCTGCGGACAAACGCCGAAACATCGTCCTTGCTCGGCATGGGGGCAATAGCCATTTCTTTTTCTTTCGCTTCGATATGAGCTACTTGAATTTCCAACGCTGAAATCTTTGCATTGGTATCCAAGGTATATACTTTGAATTTCTCAATGGTAAGCACCCCAGCACCATAAGCCTTGGCATAGCGCTCCGCTTCCCAATGCAATTTTTCGATTTCACCCTTAAGATCGCGGACTGTAAATTTACTCTTTGAACTCTCCACTTTTTCCTTCCTTCCATTTTCCCAAATAGCTACCTGCTCCATCAATAAATCGGTAGAACTCATTAACGCCTGTAATTTCCCCCAAACCAACTCATCGGCAATTCTTGCATTAATTCCTTTTTCAAAACACGTTGATGGAAGTGGAAAACTATGAACCCGACTCGTACAACGATAGTAAAGATGCTTCCCCTGCTGTGGCCCTTCGCCAGTTCTTCGTATTCCACAAACACACCACGTCTTCCCCGAAAGAAGATATTGATTCTTCTTATTTCTTTTGCAAAAGGCAAAATTATCCCTAAGCTTTTGTTGCGTCCGCAAAAACAGAGTTTCATCTATTAATGCTGGTACTGATATTGAGATCCATTCGCTCTCTGGCTTAATCCTTCTACTCGTCTTCTTCATCTTTCGATACTTCTCAATCTTAATAGGATTTTTCGGAACAATTGCTGAAGACCTGCCATAAAACGCTTCGCCAACATAAGTACGGCGCTTTAAAATCGTGCCAATAGTTCCCGCAGTCCAAACTCCACGTTTACTCTTTCTTGGCCGTATTCCTAAATCTTGAAGACGCCTTACAACACTCCGAAGCGTCAAACCCTCATTGCCGACCCAATTAAATAAGTCTTTTACCGTCCTTGCTTCTGTCTCATTTATTTCGTAGTAACCATGCACTTTCCCTTTGCCAGATGTGCTATTCAAAATATATGTATAGCCATACGGGGCTTCACTTACAAGAATATGGCCTTCTTTTACCTTACGCATTTTGCCAATCCTAAATCGTTCAGCGATTTTCGTCCTCTCGTATTCAGCAAAGACACCTTTGACGCCATAGAGCAAGCGATCTCCATCATCTTTTGCCGGAGGCGTGGTTACGAATAAGACCTCAATATTCTTTTCTTCTAATTCATCCGTGATTAAGGCTTGATAGGAATATTTACGAGCGAGACGATCTGGATCGTATATCAAAACCGCTTCCCATATTTTTTCCGTGGCATCCTGTCGAAGCTGATCAAGGGCTGGCCGCGCAAGGATAGTTCCGCTCCAACCTTCGGCTATGGATCTCATTCCAGCATACACGCGTACCCGATTTTGAAAAACTTTCTAATGCGACTTCGG
>CAYQFA010000035.1:0-6208 GCA_964416665.1 uncultured Candidatus Saccharibacteria bacterium | reverse complement strand
ACGCGGCGAACGCGTTTTATGAGGACAGCAGCCGTCGCGCGAAACTGCTCGCGAAGAAAGGCATCCATTTTGTTGACGTCGGCTTCTCAGGTGGCCCTGGCGGTGCGCGCCATGGCGGATCGCTCATGATCGGCGGCGAGAAGAAAATATTCGAATACCTTGAGCCGCTCTTCCGCGATCTTTCCGTTCCGGGCGGTTACGCGTATTTCGGCGCCGCCGGTGCTGGGCACTTCGTAAAGATGGTTCACAACGGCATTGAATACGGCATGATGCAATCGCTCGCCGAGGGATTCGCGCTCATGAAGAAATCGCCATTCAAACTCGACCTCGAAAAGATCGCGAATGTTTACAATCGTGGCAGCGTCATCGAGTCGCACCTCGTGGGATGGTTGGAAGAGGCGTACCAGCTCTACGGCCAGGATCTTAACCCCATCTCCGGTTCGGTTGCGTACACGGGCGAAGGCGAGTGGACCGTGAAGAGCGGCAAAAAAATGAAGCTCAAATTGCCGGTTATCGAGGATGCGTTCAAATTCCGCGTCCGTTCAAAGCGCTCGCCAAGCTATATGGGCAAAGTACTTTCCGCACTCCGCAACCGTTTTGGTGGCCACTCTATAGAGGGCAATTCCAAGCCGAAGCCAAAGCAGCGACGCGGTGCATAACTCCTCGGCCGTTTTTGGGGTATAATGGGGTTATGCTTCCGGAAGATATAAAAGATTATAACAAGCAGTTCGATTATGAGCCGGTCGTCGAACATCCCACAAAACTGAAGAAATTCAGTAAATTTTTGGTCGTCGGCATGGGCGGCTCGCATCTTGCAGCCGACATTATCAAGGCCTGGCATCCGGAAATCGACATTGTAGTGTGGTCAAGTTATGGCCTACCGCCGATCAATGAAAAGGACCTTAAGGACCATTTGATCATTTTGAGCTCTTATTCCGGCGGTACCGAGGAGACCATTGATGCGTTTACCGCGGCAAAAGCAAAAAAACTCCCGCTCGCCATTATCGCCTCGCACGGGAAACTCATCTCGCTTGCCGAAAGAAATAAGATCCCATACGTAAAGATTCCCGATTATAATTTACACACGCGCATGGCAACGCCGCTCAGTCTGAGAGCGATGCTTGCGTTGATGGGTGAAAAGAATTTACTTGCCGAAACCAAGCTCCTTGGCGTGCAGCTGCATCCGGTGCGCGAAGAACATCGCGGTCGCGACCTTGCACGCCATTTGCATGGCAGCGTACCGATCATATATACGTCATTGCTGAACGGGGCGATCGGGTATAACTGGAAGATAAAGTTCAATGAGACGGGCAAGATCCCGGCGTTCTGCAATGTGGTGCCGGAACTCAATCACAACGAGATGACCGGGTTTGACGTGAAGGCGAAAACCCTCGCTCTTTCGCGCATTTTCCATTTCGTTTTTCTCAAGGATGCCGATGACGACCGCCGGATCATCAAGCGTATGAACGTTCTCGAGAAGCTTTATCGCGATCGCGGCTTTAAAACGGAGGTTGTGCTGATCCAGGGCAAGACGCCCATCGCTAAGATATTCAATGCGCTGAATCTCGCTGATTGGACGGCGTATCATACCGCAAAGATCTACGGCGTCGAGCCGGAACAGGTTCCGATGGTGGAGGAGTTCAAGAAATTGATCGCACGATAACTCGGTCGCTCTTGCTATTTTCTGAAAAATTGATATAATACGGGCAGTATCAGGGGTCGCGGAGTAAAATTTCTTGGCTCAGGAGGAGCTATGGGCGTGGATAAGGAAAAACTGTGGATGGTGGGATGGATCCTTTACCTTTTGTCGTTGAACGCGGTCTTTGTGGCCACATGTTTGCTCAGCGAGGCTTTTGTCGGTTCTCGCTGTGCGCTTGTTTTGGCGATAGCGGTCACGCTGCTAATCGGCTTCTGGCTGATTCGCCTCGGGGGCGTTGCCTCCCGTATCGCCATATGGTCCATAGGGCAGTTCCAACGGCTGTGGAGAACAGAATAGGGGTCGAGTGCACACGCGCTCGACCCCTTTAACCATTTTTTAATCTGTAAAAGGTATAATAATGAGATGCCGCTTCTCAAAAAACCGGTACAACTCGAATGGACGCTCCATGCTCAAGCTAAGATGCGTCAATATCGTCTTTCGCCGGCACGCGTCCGGCATGTGCTCCACGCGCCAAAGCGGACAGAAGAGGGCATCGCCCCGAAGACGATCGCGATGATGCAGCCGGCGTCGTTCAAAACAAAAGATACGTGGACGCAGGAGATATGGGTGATGATCCAGGAAGTCCCCGGCGTCCGCAAGGTCATTAGCGCATGGCGTTACCCTGGCGTGACCAAGCCCCGGAGCGGGGCCGCGCTCGGATTTCTCCGCGAACAGTATCAGGACTTCATCAATGATACCGCGGATCGGAAGCGGGAGAACTGAATATTTTATAAATTTTATTGTAATAGAAAAAATGCTTATCATCAGTCCGTCGTTCGAAAATGGCGGTTTTATTCCTAAAAAATTCAGCGGTGATGGGGGAGATATCAATCCCGAACTTCAGATCCAGAATGTTCCCACGGGGGCCGAGAGCCTGGCGCTTGTCGTGCACGACCCCGACGCGCCGTTGCCTGGCGGTTTTTATCACTGGCTTGTGTGGAATATCGATCCGCGAACCGTTCTCATAAAAGAGGAGAGCGTGCCGCCGGGCGCGGTCGAGGGCGTGAATGATGCGGGGAATATCGGTTATCTTGGCCCCAAACCGCCGAGAGGAATTCATCACTATCACTTTATGCTATATGCATTGGACGACGAACTTCGCCTTGCGGAGGGTGGGACGATAAAGGAACTGATGAAAAATATGGATGGTCATATCATTGCTACCGCAGAATTGGTGGGATTATATGGAATTTCGGAGAATGTGATAAGATGACACTATGAACCGCATGAACAGTGCCGACGCCCCCTTTTTTTTCACGAGTCGCCGGGGGGTCAGGAAGGATATTGCCGCGACGTCGCAGTTGCGCCATGCGGCGCTGAACGATGAGGAGTTGGTAGGGGCGTTCCTTTCGGGGGACGAGGAGTCTTTTGCGCTCCTAGTAGAACGGCATCTTTCGCTGGTGTACAAGTTCGTCTACCACTATCTTCATAACATTGACGACGCGAACGATGTTACTCAGGAGACGTTCATCAAGGCGTGGAAGTATATTCGCAAATTTAATACCAAAAAGAAGTTCACGACGTGGATAATCACCATAGCGAAGAATACCGCCCTCGATTTCATTAAGCGGAAAAAACCGATGCTTTTTTCAAAGATCGAAGAGGGGGACGGCGACCTCGACGCGTTTCTTGCGCCTTATCTTGAGCCGCCGGAGTTGCCCGTCGACATTATAGAGCGTGAGCATATTCAGGCGGATCTTGAAACCGCGCTTCAGGGCATCGCCCCGGGTTATCGAGCGGTACTTAGCCTTCGCTATAGCGAACATCTTAAGTTTCGGGAGATTGCCGATGTTCTTCGGGAGCCGATCGATACGGTAAAAAGCAAGCATCGCAGGGGATTGGCCCTGCTTCGTAAAGCCCTTGGTTCGAAAATGGACGAATTTCGCACCTAAACGACCATTGCTTTCGTATAGCTACATATAAGAGCCATGGACAATCAGGACGATTACGGAAAACTTTTCTCGAAGCTTGCTATCCCGGAGCCGCCGGCTGGCCTCGCAAAGACCATCCTTTTAAAGATCGAAAAGCGCGAGCGGCGTATTTTGGCCATAAAGACCACGGTGACGGCGTTCTTTTTTGCGGCATCGGTTTGGGTGATCGAGCTCGGCTATACGAACCTTGTGGGTGGTTTTGAACGATCGGGCTTTTTAACTTTTTCCTCACTGCTTTTTTCCGATTTTTCCCTTATCGCTTCGAATCTACCCGATTTCCTTTTCTCGATCATCGAATCGTTCCCGATTTTTTCGGCAGCAGCCCTGCTCGGCGGCGTCGTTTTCGCTCTCTGGTCCATGGGAGTACTGATCAACGAAGCAATGCTTATGAGCAACCGCCGATTTTCTCTTTTGAAACAATAGCTATATCAGACCATGAAAAATTTCTTACAATCGAAAGGGGTCCGCTTTATGCTTTTTGGCTTGGGCGCGCTCGTTGTCCTGTTGCTTGTCTTCGGAGCCGGTGTCGCGGTGGGCTATCGCAGCGGCCTTTTCTCTTCGCGCTTTGGAGAGGATTACTATCATAACTTTTTTGGTGCAGGACCCGGCGGTGTAATGGGGGGTGGGGTCATGGGAATGCCGGCGCCCATGAATCAGCACGGAACGATCGGGACGGTGATCAGCGTGGGAAGTTCGACGATAGCCACAAAAGATCCCAACGGCAACGAGCAGTCGATCGTGATTGATGATGATACGGTGATACGGGAAGCGGATCAAACCGTTTCTATCGCCGAGGTCCAGGATGGCGACCAGATCGCGGTGATCGGCGAACCGAATGACACCGGCCAGATCCATGCGCGGTTCATTCGCGTCTTTGACGCGAGCTCGTCGGCCCCGGAATCGCCAGCTGATCAATAAAATTTTTTAATAACCACACCAATACCATGTTCACACTATTCGCAGCATTCAAAAAATATATAAAAGCGCACAAGATCATCACCGCGATCGTTATCATCGTTCTTGCGGCAGGCGGATACTATGTGTATCAAGCGAGCACCACGCCGGCGACGGTCACAAAATATGTCGTTCAGGACGCCACGACGGGTTCAGTGATCGCTTCGGTGTCCGGCACCGGACAGGTGCAAGCGGGGACCACCATCACGGTTGCGGCAAAAGTTTCTGAAACGGTGACGAGCATCCCGGTGAAGGTCGGGGAACACGTGAGTGCCGGACAATTGCTGGTCCAGGTGGATCCGACCAACGAGGAGCGGGCGCTCCAGCAGGCGCAGCTTTCGCTCCAGCAGGCGCAGCTTTCGCTTGAGGAGACCCAGCAGATATCGACGACGACATTGCTTCAGGAACAGAATGCCGTGACGACAGGAGAGCAGTCAGTGGTGAACGCCTCTACGACGCTCACGCAGGATTATCAGACCGGCTTCAGTAGCCTTGGTGCGACGTTCGTGAATTTACAGACCGTGATGACCGGATTGCAGAACTTTGTCGAGGGGAATGATATCACCAAGACGCAGGCGGACCCCGACGCATTCGTGAGTCTCATGCCGGATTATCTTCAGGTGGGGGTGGTGCCGTACAAGACCGCGTTGCAGGCGCAGTACGCAGCTGCGGCAGCGGCATATCAGCAGAACCTCAGCGATTATCATGCCTTGGCTTCGAACGCCAGCCCTGCGACGATGGATGCAATGTTCGCGGAAACGTACAACACTGCACAAACGATGAGCGACGCGGTGAAGGCCGGGAAGGATTTTCTTAACTACATCGTCAATACGTATCCTTCGGCGAGCAGCAGCACAAAGCCGCTCCCTGCGATCGTCAATACGCTTCAGTCCAATTTTTCAACCTATACGACGACCATGTCGAGCGTCGCATCCGGCGTTCAGGGCACCATAACGGGAATTGCAAGCGACAAGAACAATATCATCAACACGCAGGATTCCTTGCAGCAGGCGAGCGAGACACTGAATGAACTGCTCGCGGGTCCGACGCAGACAACGTTGTTGGGACAGCAGATCAGCGTGCAGAGTGCACAGGATAATGTGCAGACCGCGCAGGAGAACCTCGACTACACTTCCGTGACCGCTCCCATTTCCGGGGTTGTTTCGGCGATCGGCGCCACGATAGGCGAGGCGCCGGGATCGAGCCCGGTGACGATCGTTGGCGATGGCCAGGTGGCAGAGGTCACCCTTAACGAGATCGATGCCGCGAAGGTTGCGGTGGGCGATAAGGCGACGCTTACGTTTGATGCGTTGAGCACGCTTTCCCTTGCCGGTACGGTGGTGGAGATCGATCCGGTGGGAACCGTGAGTCAGGGCGTTGTGAGCTATAACGTGCAGGTGGGCTTTTCCCAGCCAGCCGATACCTCAAGCAGCATGCAGGTCAAACCGGGCATGAGCGTAACGGCGAATATCGTGACGCAAGCCGATCAAAATGTCATTGCGGTTCCGAATGCCGCGATCGTGACGTCGGGCAGTGCGTCGTATATCCTTGAGCCGGCGACCCCGCTTTCTGCAGCCGATCTTGCGTCGAGCGCAAACGGCGGCATTGTTCTCGCGGCGACGAA
>CAYQFA010000034.1:0-7204 GCA_964416665.1 uncultured Candidatus Saccharibacteria bacterium | reverse complement strand
GCAAAAAGCAGTACCCGATCATGGGCTGTTTCGGCATCGGCATCTCGCGTGCCATGGGGGTGATCGTGGAAAAATATAACGATGAAAAGGGCATCGTCTGGCCGGCTTCGGTGGCGCCGTTTACGGTCCACTTACTGAGCTTGAACGGCGTGAACGCCGATGAGACATACGAATCTTTACAAAAGGCGGGCATCCAAGTACTCTATGACGATAGGGAAACATCCGCTGGCGAGAAGCTCGCAACGGCCGATTTGATAGGTATTCCGTGGCGTATCGTGGCGAGCCCGAAACTGGGTGAACAACTGGAGCTGCAGCAGCGGCACACGGGCGAGCTATCGATCATGACACTCGAAGAAGCGATAAAAGTTATTAAAAAATAATTAGGTAATTTCACGAAGTAAACTACTATGGCACTGTTCGACAATGTATTTAAAGATATCGGCATCGACCTTGGCACGGCGAACTCGCTCATCTATCTGAAGAACAAGGGTATCGTGGTGAACGAACCGTCGGTGGCTGCGGTGAACACCAAGACCAACCACGTCCTGGCCGTCGGCGATGACGCGAAGAAAATGCTCGGTCGCGTACCGCCGCACATCAATGTCATCCGTCCGCTCGTGAACGGCGTGATCTCCGATTTCGAAATGACCGAAGAGATGCTTCGTCATTTGCTCAGCCGTCCGAAGGCGCATCCGATCATGTCGTATCGCCGTGCGTTGCTTGCCATCCCGAACAATCTTACCGAAGTGGAACGTAAGTCGGTGGAGGATGCGGCGTTGAACGCCGGTTGCTCAAAAGTGTATCTCGTCGAGTCTCCGGTTGCCGCAGCGCTCGGCGCGGGGTTGCCGATCATGCAGCCGTCGGCGAGCATGATCGTCGATATCGGCGGCGGTACGACGGACATCGCAGTGATCTCAATGGGCGGTATCGTCGTTTCGCGCACGCTCAAGATCGCCGGTGATCGTTTTAACGAGGAGATCATCCGTTTCGTCCGCGAGGAATTCCATCTGGCGATCGGCGAGCCGACGGCCGAGTTCGCGAAGATTGCGGTCGGTTCCGCGATCCCGCTCGACGAGCGCATGGAGGTGGCGATCCGCGGCCGCGATTTTTCCACGGGTCTGCCGCGCGAGGTCAGTATGAAGAACAACCACGTCCGCATGGCGCTTTCGAAATCACTTCGCGCCATCATCGATTCGGTCCACGAGGTGATAGAGGAAACGCCACCCGAACTTGCCGGCGATGTTTTGCGCCAGGGAATCGTGATGTGCGGCGGCGGTGCCTTGCTTCGGGGGCTCGACGAGTTGCTTGAGAAGGAGACGGGCGTTAAGGTCACGGTTGCCGATGATGCGCTTACGTGCGTTGCCCGAGGACTCGGCCAGATGGTTGACGATTTCGACGGCCATCGCGGGCTCCTCGACAATCCGCTCAAACCGCTCTACATTAACCTGTAGGGCGTCGGTTTTATCTACATTATGACGAGAGAACGAAAATCCAACATCGTGCTTTTGTGTGGGCTCTGCATCGTGCTCCTGTTTTTTATTATTTTTGCGCCATCCTATGGCTGGAAGTTGCGCCAGTTCTTCTCGGCATCAAACGCGATCTCATCTGATGATCAGAATATCGCCGCAGAGAATGACACGTTAAAGGCGGAGCTTGCGCAAGTGCAAACACTGCAGTCGGAACTGCCGACGTCCACATCGGGTGATATCCGCGCCATGGTGTATTCGCGTTACCCGTTCAATTTTAAAAACGAATTGACCGTGAACGTGGGGTCTGACCAGGGTGTTGCCACGGGAAGCGCGGTGCTTTTCCAGGGGATGCTTGTGGGGCAGGTACAAAGCGTCTGGCATGATAGTGCGCTCGTGCAGACCATTTTCGATAATGATTTCAAGATGCCGGTGCGTATCGGTGCGAAAGGTTATGACGGGCTGTTACAGGGGAGTCTCTGCCCCGTCATTGGATCGATCACAAAAGGCTCGCTCGTGAGCCCGGGAGACATTGTCTATGCCGCTGGCCTTGGATTTCCTTATGGTCTTCCGATCGGCGAGGTGGACGCGACAAGCACGTCCGCAGATAGCCTCTTTGAACAGGCTTCGCTTCGTTTTCCCTATGACGTCAACAGTATCCAAACCGTCGTTATTCAAAGACAATAATAATGCGTCCTGCCATCGCCCTTCTTATCCTTATTCTTGCGAGCGGCATCCAGTTCTGGTTGGCGGGCGGAGGGATCTTTTTCAACCTCGTCCTCACGGCACTGATCGTTTTCGCGTTCTTTTTCGATTTTTGGGAAATGGCCCTTTTTGTCCTCTTCGGGGTATTGGTCGTCAATTGGCAACCGGCGATGAGTATGGAGATCTTTCTCTTCGCGTTCATCCCGCTTTTGATATTCGCCCTCCACGGCGCATTCCGTTCGCAACGTTGGGTGACCGTTCCCATTGCGATCACGTGCGGACTTTTTGTCTTTTATATCGTCATCGCGCCGCACTTTTTTCTGAATGACCCTGTCGCATTTTTGGAGGATCTTTTTGGAAGTCTGATCGCCGGAGAATTGATATTCTGGGTCATGTACCGCATCACCAAGCGGTAGGTACTAAAAAGTGTCATGAAAAAACCGGATATCCCATTTGAAGAATCATTGAACGATGACTGGAGCCAGGACCTCAGCATGGTCGAGGTTCCCATCGGCAACTCGTCGCTCTGGCATCTTGGCATAGTGCTGTTCTTTGTCGCGCTCATTGTCTTCGGCCGGGTGGCCTATCTCTCCATTCTGAGCGGCGGATATTATGCCGCACGTGCGGAAGGAAATGCCGCACAGGAACAGGCGACCCCGGCACCTCGTGGCATCATCTACGACAGCGAAGGGGATGCGCTGGTGGAGAATAAAGCGGCGTTCGCGGCGATCCTTGATCCGCAGGTCTTTTTGGCGCAGCCCGATCTGCAAACCAGCACGATCGCCGCGGCGCAGACCATCCTCGGCGTGGCGTCCGGCACGATATGGGACGCGCTGAAGCAAAGCGAATCGCAGGACTTTGCGACGCCAGTCGTCCTGGTCGATGATCTGGACCAGACACAATTGGTGAATCTTCAGGCGCTTGCTTTGCCGACCATAAGCATCCAAAGCGATTTCGAGCGCGTGTATCCGAATGGTCCTATTTTTTCATCGGTGGTCGGTTATACGGGCCGTGTAACGCAGGGAGACCTTGAACAAGATCCCACACTAGCGACGAGCGACATTGTCGGCAAGACCGGCATCGAGGAGTATTACAACAGCACCTTACAAGGCGTGTCGGGCATTCACATCCAATTCAAAAATGCACAGGGGAGCGTGTTGCAGTCGAAACAGCAGACGACGGCGACGCTCGGTGCGTCGGTAAAATTGACGATCGACGGAGGGCTACAGACATATTTATACAACAGGATACAGAGCGAGCTTGCGGTGCTAGGAAGGCAGGTGGGCGTCGGTCTCGCGATCGATCCCCAGACCGGCGCGGTGCTTTCTCTCGTCAATCTGCCCGGTTTCGATAACAATGCCTTTTCGGCGCCGGCGAGCGATACCGTCGAGATCGAGAACTATCTCACTTCTTCCGATAAGCCGCTCTTCAACAGGATCGTTTCGGGACAATATCAGCCGGGATCCACCATCAAGCCGCTCGTTGGCGTTGCGGCATTGAAGGAGGGCATCATTACGCCCGACCGCGAATTATATTCTCCCGGATATCTTATGGTCCCTAATCCATATGATCCATCCGCGCCAACAAAATACGAGGATTGGGAATCCCATGGCTACATCAACCTTGCATCCGCGCTCGCACAGTCGTCCGACGTTTACTTCTACATTGTTGGTGGCGGTTCGCCGGAATATTCCACGCCGCCGCTCAATGATCCGGTCGATTATGGCATCACCGGACTGGGCGCGAACCAGCTCTTTAATTGGTGGACCACATTCGGGCTTGGAAAACCCACCGGCATCGATTTGCCGAACGAGGCCGCCGGATTTTTGCCTACACCGGCCTGGTGGAGCACCGTTTCCAAACGGCCGTGGTCGTTGGGTGATACGTACAACGTCTCCATCGGGCAGGGCTCCCTTGCCGTCACGCCGGTCCAGCTTTTGAGCTACATCGATGCGATTGCGAACGCCGGAAAGATATACCAGCCGTTCTTGAACGCGAGTTCGACTCCGCGCGTGAGCGAAGATCTGACGTATCTTTTGCCGCAGATTAAGGACGTCCAGCAGGGGATGCTTGAGACGGTGGCGGATCCGCGGGGCACCGCTTATACGATGAACGGCCTTCCCGCGCAGGCGTGCGCAAAAACGGGCAGCGCGCAAGTGCAGAACAACCAGGAGGAAAATGCGCTGTTCGTAGGATATTTTCCATGCGACAATCCGCAGATCGCCCTCCTTCTCCTCATCGAGAACTCCAAGCAGGGCAGTTTGAACGCCGTGCCGATCGCAAAAGATGTCTTTGACTGGTATTACAACAACAGAATGGTGGCTGCGAAGCAGTAAGCAAAAGCTTTTTGCTTACTGCTTCGCGACCGCAAGATTGTGTTATATAATACCAATTATAATGTCTGAGCTGCGACAAGATATCATTTCGGGAGATTGGATCATTTTGGCACCGGCGCGCGCCTCTCGTCCAAAATTTTTGGATGGGAAAAAGAAACAGCGCAAGCGAGCTCCCAAAAGCACGTGTCCCTTTGAAGACCTGGAAATGGATGGAAATTGGCCGCCCATCATCAGCTATCCCAATCCGGAACATTGGGAGATCGTCCTGATCCCGAACAAATATCCGGCGGTCGCCCGTACTGCGGATATGGGAGTGACGCTCGATCGCGGCATCTATCATGTGCGGCCCGCGGTTGGCACCCACGCGATCCTTATTGGCCGCGATCACAAGAAAGCGTTTCCCGACCTTTCCAAACACGACGCCACAAAGATGTTCGAGGTATTACAGTCGTTCTATAAGATGATGGAGCACAATAAGGACACCGCTTATGTCTCATCTTTTTGTAACTGGGGGCCGCAAGCGGGCGCATCGATAGGACATCCTCACTATCAGGTGCTTACCCTGCCTATCATTCCGCCGAACGTGGTGCATTCGCTCGCCGGCGCCGCGGCATACCATAAAATACATCATCGATGTGTCCGTTGCGATATCGTGAAGGCGGAAACAAAGAAAAAGATTCGTATAGTTGACGAGAATGCGAGTGCCATTGCCATTGCTCCATACGCCTCAAAAAAAGCGTTCGAGGTGAATATCCTTCCCAAAAAGCATTGGTCGTCGCTTCGCGACACGCCGTTGCCCGTGGTCCACGATATGGCCGCGATGTTGCAGTCAGTAATGCTTCGCTTACGAAGGCACGTGAACGATCCCGACCTGAACTTTTTTATCCACGATGCGCCGACCACTCACGAGCACTATGATTATCACCATTGGCACATCGAGATCGTTCCGGTGAATGTCGTTTCGCCACCCGGAGGATTTGAGATATCCACGGCGATCAATATCAACGTCATCGATCCCGACAACGCGGCCGCAATATTGCGCGGAGAGAAGGTCTGGTGATGCGGTAACCCCGATAGCACGATATCACAACCATGATAAAGAAAATATTAAATCACAGGACGGTGGCCGCCCTTTCGTCTGCCGCGTTGGTTTTGGTGCTTGGCGGGTTCTTATGGATGTTGTCCGTGCTGCAGGCCATGGGATCCGGACCGTTCATTATCAACTTCAACGACATCCAGGGTATCACGCGGACCGGTGGGATAGGGGACGTGGTCACGATGGGCATCCTTGCGGTGCTTATTGTTATTATAAATTTTTGTCTCGCCATGGAGCTCGACGAACGGGATCGGATATTGGGCAAAATGGTCGCGGGTATCACGCTCGTAGGGGCGATATTGCTTTTTATTGCCTTTGTTGCTATACTTAACGTCAATTAAAGCTATGGCAAAAGATTTCGCAGTCATCAAAACAGGCAGTCATCAATATCGCGTTTCCGCCGGCGATAGGCTTAAGGTGGAAAAATTGGACGTGAAGGCCGGTGATACGGTCGTTTTTGACACCGTGCTCTTGTCGGTTGTCGGGGACAAGGTTGCAATTGGCGCACCGTACGTTGCCGCCGCGAAGACGGAAGCGAAGGTTTTGGGCGATGTTCGTGGTGAGAAAAAGATCGTTTTCAAGTATCACCCCAAAACCCGCGCGCGCAAAAAGAAGGGTCATCGTCAGGATTACACCGAGTTGCAAATCACGAAGATATAAAAATACCCTCTCTCGACCATTGTGTCCGCACAGCAGGTCGAGAGAGGGTATTTTTATATCTTCGTGATTTTTTTAGTTGATGTAGAAAATTTCGCTGCTGGGTGTTCCCGCAGGAATGGTGCCTGTTTGATCCGGTAGCAAATAGTGGATGTTGTTCGCCATCTGATCGGCCGTGGTAAAGGAGTGTGTGATGAACATGGTGGTCTCCGCAGGAACGGGGATGCCTCGCGCGAGCACGCCGCCGGCGGTGACGACAATGTATTTTGGTGTGCTCGCGGGCAGTGCATTGATCTGCTGCCCGATCGTCACGTAGTCGGCATTGAATGCGCCGGGAACGTTGGGATTCTGCGCCCAGGCGATGAAGTAATTTACGTAGCCGTAGACGCCGACGAGAATGATGAACGCCGCGGCGAGCACGACGGCGATCTTCGCATGCCAATATTTTTTGACGAGATCATAGAGCCAGACACCGCCAAGTGCGGCGAAGGCCATCACGGGCGGGAGCATGAGGATGGAACGCAGGGCGTGAGGGATGCCTTCGTCGCTCGCCGCGGCGGGGAGGATCGCAAGCACGAACCAGGCGTACATGGCAATGAGCGAAAAAAGCGGGAACATATCCTCGCGTCCGGATTCGTTCTTACGGGTCCACCAACTTTTCCATAACGCATAAAGCCCCAGGAAGAACCCGACGAGGAACACGATGCCGACCGGCCAGAAGAGCTCTGGCGCGCCGCTGATGTTCTGGCGCCAATTGCTGTCGCCGCGGTAATTGAGCATTAAAAGCTCTTTGCCGACATTTTTTATAAAGATGCCGACGGGATTACTGGTGCTCGTCACGGAAATTTCCGCGGTGCGGCCGAAGAAGTCGGCGGGATGCTTGACGAAATACCAACCGATCGGTGCGGCCGCCAAAAATGTGATGATCAAGAACGTAGCGGTCC
>CAYQFA010000033.1:0-7285 GCA_964416665.1 uncultured Candidatus Saccharibacteria bacterium | reverse complement strand
GGCGACGAAGGAAGTGCCGGTCACAACGGGATTGGCAAACAGCACCATGACCGAGATCACCTCCGGCGTGAACGCCGGTGACCAGATCATCGTACAGACCGTCAAATCAACGACCGCTACGAAGACCACGGCTACGACCGGAGGAAGCGCGCTTCAGCTTCTTGGCGGCGCCGGAGGCGGTGGCGCAAGATTTACCGGTGGTGGCGGAGGAGGCGGTGCGGTTCGCGCCGGTGCCGGGGGATAACAGCGGATAATAACGACCAACGAATGAAAGAAGATATCATCGTATGTAAAAACATCAAAAAAGCTTATGGCATGGGGGAGACCGAGGTGGTGGTTTTGAAGGGCATCACCTTTTCCATCAAGGAAGGCGAGTTCGTTGCCATCATGGGACCGTCGGGTTCGGGCAAATCGACACTCATGCATGTTTTGGGCGCGCTTGATACCCCGACGAGCGGCGAGTATTTCTTGGATGGCAAGGACGTTTCAAAGCTTTCCGAAGACGAGCTTGCCGATATCCGTCGCGAGAAGATCGGGTTCGTGTTCCAATCGTTCAACCTGCTTCCCCGCACCAGCGTTCTGCGCAACGTTTCTCTCCCGCTCATCTATGCGAATATGCCAAAGGAGGAGCGTGAGGTGATCGCCAAAAAGGCGCTCACCGATGCGGCGTTTCCTGAGGCGTTTTGGTCGTACCACTCGAACCAGATATCCGGAGGCATGATGCAGCGGGTTGCCATCGCGCGATCGCTTGTGAACGATCCGACGCTCATCCTTGCCGATGAGCCGACGGGAAACCTCGATTCGAAGACCGGAGAGATAGTGTTGCACACCTTTCAAAACCTGAATATGCAGCATGGAAAAACGGTGGTGCTCATCACCCACGAGCCTTATGTGGCGGAGCACGCCGATCGTATCATCCACATCCGCGACGGCGCGATCCTGACCGACGAAAAGAATACCAAAAAACGAATGGCCCGTAACGAAGAAAATATTCCCCATGACAACACGTGATCTTTTTGAAGAAACCTACAGTGCGGTGACCGTGAACAAAGTGCGGTCGGGACTTACGATGCTCGGCATCGTAATCGGCATCGCGTCGGTGATCGCGCTTGTTGCGGTCGGTCAGGGATCACAGGCCTCCATAAGCGCGAATATAAACTCGTTGGGCGCGAATCTCGTTATGATCACTCCGGGCGCGACAAGGAGTTTTGGGTCCAACGTGCGGGCGGCTGCCGGGAGTTCGCAAACGCTCACCCCGGACGATGCGACCGCGATCGAATCGGTGAATAACGTGGCAGCCGTCGCGCCGGAGGTAAGCGGGAGATACCAGGTCATCTATAAGGCGGAGAACACCAATACCAGCGTGATGGGCACGACCCCGGCCTACACGCAAGTGCGCAACCTCTCCATCGATACCGGGAATTTTATTACCGATACTGACGTCAGTAACTCGAATCGTATCGCGGTCATCGGCCCGACGGTATTGCAGGCGTTGTTCGCGCCGAGTGTCAACGCGAGCGCGACGCCCGAGATGGCGATTGGTCAGACGATCCAGATAAAAGGGGTAGAATTCACCGTGGTCGGGGTCACAGTGGCAAAGGGAGGTTCCGGATTCAGCAATCAGGACGATATGATCTACGTTCCGCTCTCGACTGCCCAGCATTATCTTTTGGGAAGCACAAGCTATCTGACCGAGGTCGATGTTGAGGCGGCCACGCAAAATTCCATGACGCAGGTGCAGAACGACATCACGACACTCCTCCTTGGGCGGCATAATATTTCGGATCCCACCCAGGCCGATTTTTCGATATTGAACCAGGCGAGCATCGTTTCCACGGCATCCTCCGTAACCGGCACCTTCACGACCCTCCTTGCCGCCATCGCCGCGATATCGCTTGTCGTCGGCGGCATCGGCATTATGAACATGATGCTTACGACCGTCACCGAGCGCACCCGGGAGATCGGCCTTCGAAAGGCGATCGGGGCAAAGAAGAACGACATCACGCTTCAGTTCCTCGCCGAATCGGTGATGCTCACTTTTACCGGGGGATTGATCGGCATCGCATTGGGGTGGCTTGCCGCCGTCGCCATATCCCTCTTTACGGGAATCACGACGAGCGTGTCCATACCCTATATTTTGCTGGCCTTCTTCGTTTCGGCGGCGATCGGCATCATCTTTGGCTATTATCCGGCGCGTCGCGCAGCGGGATTAAATCCAATTGAAGCGTTGCGATATGAGTAGGGATTCAAAAAGGTCGGTGCGATGAAAATTCAAAAATAAGAAGAAAAAATATGGGAAAATATAAGGTTCATATTATTTGGGCGATCGTGGTAGTGGTGGCATTGGTGGGAGGATTCTTTTACGGCCAGACGACGGGGGTCAGCAGTTCCCGGTCGGGGTTTACCGGCGGTGCGGGTTCGTACGGTTCTTCTACGCGAAGGACGGTGGGCGGGATGACCGGCGGCGGGCTTGTGTCCGGACAGATCACTGCGATGGACAGCTCGAGCATCACACTTCAACTTGCGAACGGAAACTCCCAGGTTGTGTTCTATTCCACCTCTACGCCGGTATCGGAGCCGACGATCGTTGCTCCGAGCACGCTTAAGGTTGGAACTAATGTAATGATCGGTGGAACGACCAATTCCGACGGTAGCTTGACGGCGCAATCGATCCAGGTGCGACCCGCAAACGCTGGTGGTGGCAAAGGCACCCCGAACGCGGGAGTCGGTCAATAATGGTAAAAATCCCCGCTCATGCGGGGATTTTTACCGTCGGCGGCGGGTGGTATGGTTATCCACAGTAGGATACTTCGTACACATTGCGTGTCGTATTGTATAATACTAGTACCATCCGCGGTCGAACGTTGGGGGTTTCTTAGTTGTTTGAAAAAATATCTTGTGATGCCCACAAAAAAAACCGATACAAAAAAGCAAAAGCTTCAGAGAAAAAAAATAGCGCCGATTGCGAGCGCGGCGGGAGCACGTGATAAAAAGCGCCCTGCCGCCAAGCGGGCGCCATCTCCAAAAAGCGTGCGGCAGAAAAGATCCGGCCGTTTACTTCGTACGGTTCGCGCCGCCTCCGCGCATTTTGTGCAGAGGAAACCGCATCAGCTTGAGCGTCACGAGAACAATCCGATCCTGTCGCCGCGTGAGGAAAATTATTGGGAGATGAAGGCCACATTCAATCCCGGGGCGGTCTATGCGGACAATCGCGTACATCTGCTCTATCGCGCGATCGGCGGCGATGACGTTTCGGTGCTTGGCTATGCGGCGAGCGACGATGGTGTTTTGTTCGGGGAGCGGTTGGACAATCCTGCATATATTCCATTTACCACTAAAAAAACAACACCAAAGGAAGAACAGCGTCCGATCAGTCCTGCGTATTTTTCCGGCGGGGGATGGAATGGCGGCTGTGAGGATCCGCGCCTCACTTTGATCGACGACGCGGTGTATCTCACTTACACTGCTTTTGACGGTTGGGGTTCGATCCGTATCGCTCTCTCGTCGATCGGGCTCGAAGATTTTTTGAATAAAAAATGGGATTGGAAAAAACCGGTGATGATTTCTCCGCCGGGTGAGATCCATAAGAACTGGGTGATCTTTCCCGAAAAGATCCATGGGAAATATGCGATCTTGCACGGTATCACGCCGGATATATTGATCGAATATGTCGATTCGCTGGATTTTGACGGAACGACATTCGTCAAAAGTTCGCGGCCTCCGAATGATCAGGTGGAGTTTCGTAAGGGGGTGTGGGACGGTTGGGTAAGGGGTGTGGGTCCATCGCCTCTCAAGACAAGCGAGGGATGGCTTTTGCTTTACCACGCCATTGACGATCGTGACCCCGGTCGTTACAAGCTTGGCGCAATGATCCTCGACGCGGACGATCCGACGAAGGTCTTATATCGGTCGCACGCCCCGATCCTTGAGCCGGATTTTGATTATGAAAATCAGGGATTCAAACCGGGGGTGGTCTATTCGTGCGGCGCGGTCATAAAGGATGGGGAACTTTACGTCTATTATGGCGGCGGCGATTCGGTGGTGTGTGTCGCGATGGCAAACCTTGAAAAATTCCTGGATTCACTTAAGAAGTTCGGCGCGCCGAAGCTCGGATTTGAAAAAAAGGCAAGTTCGAGAACCAATGGCAAGCGTTAGACGATCGTCGGAAAATCCCATCCTTATTCCGGATGGCGCTTTGCCGTGGGAGGCGGAGGCGACGTTCAACCCGTCCGTAGTGGAGGATAGGAACGGCGATTTTCATATGCTTTTTCGCGCCGTCGGGGCGGGGGTTTCTTCTATTGGCCATGCGGTAGGGAAGAACGGCGTGCGGTTTGGCGCCTCGGAACAATTGATCGCGCCGACCGAACCATGGGAGAGGCTCGGATGCGAGGACCCGCGCGTCACGGAATTCGAGGGGCGCTATTATATTTTTTATACTGCGGTCTCGGAATTCTCTGCCGATGGCATCAAGGTTGCCGTCGCGATCACAAAAGATTTCAAGCACGTTGAAGAGAAGCATCTCGTGACGCCGTTCAATGCGAAAGCGATGGCGCTTTTCCCGGAGCGCGTGGGAGGCAAGGTTGCGGCGCTCATTACCGTGAACACGGACCGGCCGCCGGCGAAGATCTGTCTCGCGCTTTTTGATGACATCGAGGATATGTGGTCCAAAGAATATTGGGATGAATGGTACAAGCATTTCGAGGACCACGAGATCGCGATCGAACAGAACGAAAAGGACCACATTGAGGTCGGCTCCGCGCCGCTCAAAACGAAGGACGGCTGGCTCTTTTTTTATTCCTATATTTATAACTATTTTTCACCTCCGGCCATATTCGGTATCCAGGCGGCATTGCTCGATCTGAACGATCCGCGGACGATCGTCGGTGAGGTGAAACGCCCGCTTATCACACCTCAGGAGGAATATGAATTTTACGGGCGGGTGCCGCGCATCGTCTTTCCTTCAGGTGCGATCATAAAAGGTGGCGATGTCCATTTGTATTACGGCGCAGCAGACACGACCTCGTGCGTGGCGACGTTCAATAAAAAGGAATTATTGGAGCAGCTGCTTTTCACCGAGCGGCGTCAGTTAAAACGCTTCGACGGGAATCCGATCATCGCACCGATCGCGGAGCATGCGTGGGAAGCGCAGTGCACATTCAACCCTGCGGCGATATACGAGGGTGGTGCGGCGCATATCCTTTATCGGGCTATGTCAGCCGATAATACTTCAGTGATGGGCTATGCGTCTTCGCCTGACGGGGTTCATATCACCGAACGGCTGGCCGCACCGGCGTATGTTCCGCGCGCCGACTTTGAACAGAAAAAGGTTCCCGGCGGTAATTCGGGCTGCGAGGATCCGCGCATCACGAAGATCGGCGATACCATATATATGTGCTATGCGGCGTTCGACGGCAAGGACCCGCCACGGGTGGCCTTCACTTCCATCAGTGTGAAGGATTTTGTGGCGCACCAATGGCATTGGACGGAGCCGATGCTGATCTCGCCGCCGGGGGTGGACGATAAAGATGCGGCGTTGTTTCCCAAGAAGATCGGAGGGAAATATGTCTTTTTGCATCGCCTCGGTTCCGAAATATGGATCGACGCTGTGGACGACCTTGCCTTCAAGGATGGAAAGTTCTTACGCGGGAACATTCTTATGCACCCGCGCGATACGGCATGGGATTCCAAGCGTATCGGCATCACAGCGCCGCCCATAGAGACGAAATATGGATGGTTGCTGCTCTACCATGGCATTTCGCGGCGGACGGGCCATTATAATGTCCGTGCGGCGCTGCTCGATAAAAAGGACCCGACGAAAATACTCTATCGCACCCACGACCCGTTACTGGAGCCAAAAATGCCGTATGAGCGCGAAGGGATCGTGAATAATGTCGTTTTCCCGTGCGGCGCCGTGGTGATCAAGGAGCAGCTGTTCGTTTATTACGGCGGCGCGGATAAGGTCGTCGGCGTTGCCTCGATCGACATTGATTTTCTTATTGAAGGGCTTGTTCGCGAGGCGGAAGAGGGGAGTTATTAGGGACGTCGGACTTCCTCTTGACATGTTTTCCTACGGCGCTATAATAGTTAAGTAGCCTAATAGTTATTCTATTCAAATATACGCCATGCCGCGCAAACAGAACACCATAGAGGAGCTCGTATCGCTCGTTTTCACCATGGGACGGGTGATGCGCGATAAGATGCACAAAAAGACCGACGACGGACAATGCAGCTCTTTGCTGGGCCTTGGAGTGCTGCGATATGTGAAAGAGAGCGGTCAGCCACACATGCATGATATCGCCAAGAATTTTCACGTGACGCCGCCCGCTGCCACGCTTATGATCGACAGTCTTGTGAAGGGAAAGTTGCTCACGCGGGTGCTCGACACCAATGACCGCCGTTCGGTGCGGATAAGCCTCACGCCATATGGGAAAAGGACGCTCGAACGTGGGATAACCAAAAAAGTAAGTGAGTTGAAGAAGATATTCGGTGTACTGACCCCCGCCGAACGGGTCCAATTCACCGCCATCCTTAAAAAAATAATAAAAAATAATCAGCAATCCCTATGAAACATTTTTTTAAAAAGAAAAATAATCTCATCGCCGTCGGTATCATCGTTCTCATCATCGCCGGAGGCGGCGTATTCTGGTACATCAGTTCAAGCGCCGCGCCGACCTTCAGTGAAAATACCGTCGGAAAAGGGAATGTCGTCGAATCGGTGGACGAGTCGGGCAATGTGCTTGCCGAGAACAGCGCTGCAATTTCCTTCCAGGAAGGTGGCCAGATCGCACATGTTTACGTGAGCGAGGGAAATGTAGTATCGGCGGGGACGGTGCTTGCCGACCTTGATGCGGCGCAATTGAACGCTGCGGTAGAGCAGGCGAACGCGGCGCTCGCCGGCGCGCAAGCCCAACTGGCCCAGCTCCAAAGCGGTACGCGCCCGGAACAGCTCGCAATAGATCAAAATGCAGTTACTCAGGACCAGTCGGCGCTGGTGAATGCAATAACGAATGCCTACGCTGTTTCTGATAGCGCTGTGCACACCGATGCAGATCAATTCTTTACGAATCCACGCACTGCAAGCGCTGCACTCACATTTAATGTGCCAGACGCGACGATCGCAAATACCGTTACCCAAGAGCGCGTCGCGCTTGAACCGGTACTCGTCGCATGGAGTGTGCAGGTGTCTTCGCCAGCATTTGGTTCAAGTGACATTGTGACAGCGGCAACACAGGCGGCGCAAAACCTCGCGCAGGTAAGTACGTTCTTAAACGATGCAGCCGCTGCA
>CAYQFA010000032.1:0-8314 GCA_964416665.1 uncultured Candidatus Saccharibacteria bacterium | reverse complement strand
CGCCATGGTCGTCATCGCCGTGCCCACCTCCGTGACCCTTTCCAAAAAGACCAGACCCGCTCTTAGCTCCATTGTACATAGAACTCATCAAGCCTTTTGTTTCCAATTCTTTGCTCTCAGAAGCCCCCTGAAGTCTATTGGCCAATCTTCCTCGCAGCCGATTCATTCGAGTGATGTCATTATCGAGACCTCCATCGTCCGAGACCTTGTCTCTTGGTCTTACCATCCGCGACATTGCTCTAAAGCTACCCTGCGCTGTGCGTTTCGCTCCCCACTTTGCGGCACCCGTGGCGGCACCTTTTGCCGTTTTTACTGCCGTATCGGCGAATTTGATGCCCATTGCGCCGGCGGCGATGAATCCGCCGATGATAAGTCCAACAAGGATGACTTCTTGGAGAAAACTCAGGACAACAGCGCTGAAAGCGCCACTGAGGAAAGATGAAATTGGACCCCATATGACAGCCCCATCCCCTGTGGTGTAGGTATTCACAAGGCTAGCGTTGGTTCCATTGGTGGCCATTGATTGGAGGGCCAAATAAATGAAGAACATAACAACAGGAGAAAAGAACGTCCACTGAAGGAATTTTTTCCACCATGCCTCAAAGTGGCTGCTAAAAGACGGGAACACCCACGAAGCCCATGCAAACGGCAGAAGAATGGCGAGAATACTGATATAGAGATAGCGGATAAGCAGCAAGATGATAAAAGATATCAATACGAAATGGATCAAAACGATGTTTATCACGAGGAAGAAAATACCGAATATTGGTATTACCAAAGACGCCACACTTGCGCCAATTCCAAATGCGCCGTTATAAGTATTGGTCGGTGCGTTTGCTGAACTGTTATTAAGGGAAGTAAAGGAGTTTTGGGGATTGAACGCAGCCGTGAAAGTGGTGGCGAAATTATTATAGCTCGTCAACCCCGAGCCACTACTAGAACATCCGCCGCTGGTTGGACTGATGCAGTTCACGAAATATTGAGTGAAGTCATTCGCCAGGCCGAAAATCGGCGCCATGATAACAAGCCCGAAATTGACCAATACCGCCATCACGACCAATTTCCAGAGGAGTTGTTTTATCCCATAGGATTCCCTTCTGAGTATGGTTGCGATCGCGATGACGATGATGCCAAGAACGAACGCAAGGTTCGCAATGGAAAGCGATATTGAAAAGCCGTTTTGGACAATAGTCGACTGAAGAGCATTGGCATTGATATTGAGAGCAATTCCAATGAACCACGCATCGATGGCAATAAAGATACCAAAGACCGCAGCGATGATATAGCCGATGGCGTAACAAACATTTCCAATAACGGCACTTCCTATTGCAGAAATGATGGTGCCGGCAACCCCCCCCGCCGCTTGCGCATGCGACGACGACATCAAAAACAGCAAGAACGCACCGGCGATTCCCGGGAAGAGTATTTTTTTACCGAACCTTTTTGGGGTTGACTTCATCCGTTTAGGGCTGGTTGTACATCGACCTCGCACGTCGAAGTGCTGTTGTCCGTGGAGGCGGTTACGGTCACGAGATAGACTCCGGCTGTGTTATAAGTTGCGAAGAACGAGGTGCCGGTTCCGCTCGCGTTCTGGAGGGATCCTGGCGCTATCCAGCTGTAGATCGGCGACCCGTCACTGTTTTCCGTTGACGGGCAAGCGCCGCCCGATGCGCATGTTTCGTCAATGGCTCCTCCGGCGGCGGAGAAGCTCGCGCTGGCTTGCGATGGAGAGCTGTTCAGTATTCCGCTTACGGTGGATGCAGCGGTCGATGATCCGCTTCCGGCAGAGAGTGTGTTACTTACCAAAGAGGCCGTTTGTGTGGCAGGGATACATTGCGCGCCACTTTGTGTGGATGACGCGGCGACGATGGTGGTAGGACTTATTCCCATGAGACCCGAATCCGAAACCCCGCCACTCGTGCTGTTAAGCGCGCTGTTCAGTTCGGTGCTCGAGAATTTTATGGCGGCTTGGGCTAATGTATTAAGTAATGAGCTCATAAGCGCATTCAGAATGCCCGCGATGTTCTTTGCGCTCGTGATGTTGGCCGTTCCACTCTTGATCGCTGCAGAGAATGATTGCCCGGTCACCGCACCGGGGCTTGTTGTTTGAGGATTGGCGCCGTTGGCACACTTGCCATTATTGAAATATTGAGTCGGTGTGTCGCTCTTCAAGTCGCACTTACCCCCGCTGGAAGGGTAAGCACTTCCACTTGCGGTCACGCACACCGTTTGCGTTCCACTGGGATTACTGCCATCGCTACAAACGCCGCTGCCTTTCCACCCTTGTGACGCAGTGTTCTGGCTGGTATTCGCCTTTTGGCTTGTAGCTCCAGCCGCCGATACCTGATCCTGGACCTGCATAACGAGCCCCCATGTATTTCCGCCCGGCTGGAAAAGACTAAGATAGCTAGTAAAGTTGGTAAAGTGGTTGGCGAGGTTTTGGAGATTGTTAGTAAGTTGCGCGTTGAACATCGCACCGCAAGCATTATTGTTGGCCGTGGTTGGTGTTGTGAGCAACAATTTCATTGTTGGTGCTTGATAGGATGGAATACATTGCATATAGCTATTTAATTTGTTCGTCGCCGCGGTGGTAAAGGAATTTACAAGTTCGGTCCCCCAGTCTTGGACGAACCGCGGGGCTCCACTGCCCTGGATCCACGTTAACACCTTGCGCTGCATGAGGGTCGTCAATGTGTTGATGGTTATCTGGAGTGCGACATCTTCCAATTCCTTCTCGATTGTTTTCCCTAGCGCTGTCCAACTTACCGCCAATTGGCCATTGGCTGCGGTGAAAATAGATGCATTTGAGGCAGCGCTGGAAACTTGCGCAGGTGCTAGCACTACGTGTGTTGTTGCGGTGGTGCTGAAGAGCGAGGCAGCGCTACTATAATTAGCGATAGCTGAGGTATCCTCAAAAACACTCTGTATCACCTGATTCTCGGCGGTTGCTGGTTGCGCATAAGCGGTCTGCACTCCAAATAAATTATTTACAAAAGAAAGGAGTTGGCTTATTTGGGGATCTGATTGAAGTGAGTCGCTGTTGGGGCTGGCGCTGACACTCGTGGGAAATGGTTGCCCACCCGCGGCATTTTGCCATTCATCTTCAAAATTGTTTATAGCGAGATCGTACTTCGGCTGTTCAGCCTGAAGTGTAAGGGTCATTTTTATAGGGTCATTGCTTTCGTTTTGGATAAGCAGAGCGTAATTTTTTTCATAAACAAGAAGCGCGATAAGCCGCGCCTCGAATTTTGCGAGAGAGGAAGGCACCGGTATCGCCTCTGTGGCTTTTATCACTTTTTCGGCGTCGTTGCTGATAATCGCCGCATCGCTGGGGTCTTCGTCGCCCAGAAGGCTCCCGATGTCGGTATTGCCGATATATTTTTGATAGATGGCCTGGGACGCATTGAGATATTTTTTAACGCTCGTTGTGGAATTATTACTGGTTATCAACAATTCTTCATTCCCCCACTCGGTATCCCAGTCTGGGGCTTTGAAGTTTTGGAGTGCGGGATCGCTTGCGATGTCCGCCGAGAGCGACTGAGAGTCCGGCAGGGTCACATTGTCTTGGCCATTGGCGTCAGTTTGGATACCGTCCGGGTTTGCCGCAACAAAGCCGCTCAGAAGGGAGTTGGCGAGGGTGGCGGTAAGGTTGTTTGGGTCGTTCGCTTCGGCTTCCGTGGAGCTCGTGTCCAGCTCAGCCTGAAGTGTCGCTATCGAAACTGGCGCGTTGCCATCGTCGGCAAAGTTGCCGTCTGCCAGCGTCGCCGAGCTTGTCGATCCGATACCGACGATCTGCGGGCCAGCGGGCACCTTGGCCACCGACGTTGACCCCCCCACATAAGAGAGGACAAGACCGGAAAGGACCGCAGCGATAGCGAGGATCAAGAAACCGGAGATGAACTTCTTGACATCAATCATTACCTTTTATTATAGCCAAAAAAACAATAGTTGCTATAGTGTTATCCCCATAGCGCACCGGCTATCGCGGCAAGTTCCCCAACGGAAAGATCTTGTGGGCGCCCATCGGGCTTGATTCCGAGTTTTTTTAGGAGAATTTCTATTTCCTGCCTCGGCACATCATTTTTTGAGGCGGAGATATTGTTGAGAATGGTCTTTCTTGGCTGTGAGAAGGCGGCGCGGACGGCGCAGTAATAGCGGTCGGCATCAATTGTCGGCTGCTCAGGCTTCTTCGAGAGAAGAATGACCGCAGAGTCGACGTTGGGAGGCGGAACGAAATCTTTTTTTGGTACCGCAGCGATTATTTTCGCATCCGCCCAAAACTGCACGCTTGCCGAAAGGCGGTTCATTGTGGGCGCCGTCGCGCATATCCGCTCGGCAACTTCGCGTTGCACCATGAGCACGCATTGTCGCGGTTTTATTTTTACTTCACTGATGATGCGCAAGAGCTTCCCTGTTATATAGTAGGGAATGTTGCCGACGACGTTGTAGCCCTCGTCGGTTTTTGCCGCCGTCGCGATGGCCGCCGGCAAGAGCTTTAGCGCATCTCCCGGTATCACTTCGAGCGTTTTAATTTTCTCCGCAAGCGCGCTCGCAAGCGCGACATCCTTTTCGATGGCAACGAGATGGCACCCCGCAACTTCACATACTGCTGCAAGCGGGATGGTCAATGCTCCCCTGCCCGGGCCGATCTCTATTATCACCCCTTCCTTTTTGAGATCGATCGCGTCAATGATTTTTTTAATAACGAGGTCGTTGTTCAAAAAATGTTGTCCTAGTTTTTGCATGGCGGTTATAGACGTTGAATTTTAGTCCCACATAACAATATTTTCCTCAGCCGGGCCTTCGTCGAAAAAAACCTCATCATCTTTTTTCGCGCGCGGCCGTGCGTCCGATCCCGATTGCGCCGCCGCCCCGGACTCTGGCTCATCCGCCGAGCTCACTATCCGAACGCAATCCTCCGGTATCTCACTGATGAACCGCGATGGGATGCCGTAGAAACTGATGTTGAGTTTTTTTCGCGCGCGGGTCATGGCGACATACATGAGCCGTCTTTCCTCCTCTATTGAAGCCTCATCGCTGAACGATCGGCCATGAGGCAAGAATCCCTCCGCGACGCCGACGATAAAGACATTGTCGAATTCCAATCCTTTCGCAAGATGTATCGTCATCAGGCTGACCTCTTTTCCTTCTTGGGGTTTGCTGCCGATCTCATCGACCGCCTGCAACAAGCTTAACCGCTCCAGCAGTTCATGAAGATCGCTGAACTCGGAAGCGAACGCAACGAGCTCGGCGATGTTTTCCTCGCGTTCGTCGGCGTTTATAAAATTCGTTTCCAAGTAGTCGAAATAATTGAATGTTTCCAGAAATAATTTTATTGCGAGGAGCGGTGCGATGGTTTTAGGAACAGCATCATCGCCGGCCGTGGCAGATGTGGCATTCACGGCAATCCTATTTTTAAACTCAGCGAACCGTCGTTTGGTGAGATTTTTCTCGAGACGCTCCTTTGCGACCTCGTCTTTTGTGTTCGACATATATCGCAGTGCCGCCACGACGTCTTTGATCTCTTTCCGCTCGTAAAATTTCAAGCCGCCGAAGATGCGGTACGGTATATTGCGGCGGATGAGCCCTTGCTCGATCGCGCGCGACTGGGCATTCGTACGATACAAAATGCCGATGTCCGCATTTTTGTCTTTGGTCCTCAATGTCTGGATCTGCTCGGCGACCCACTCCGCTTCGTCGCCTTCGCCCCATGCCTCAAAAAGATCAATCGGGTCGCCGTCCGGATTTTGCGTCCAGAGCGTTTTCGGGGTCCGTAGGCGGTTGTTTTTCACCACTGCCGCGGCCGCACGTATGATCGTTCCCGTCGAGCGATAGTTTTCTTCCAAAAAATGTACGGCGGCACCCTTCCAGTTTTTGTCGAAATTGAGAAATGTCTTGATGTCGGCATAGCGCCAACTATAAATGGTTTGTTCGTCATCCCCCACCACGCTCAAGTTGCGATGTTTCCCCGCCAGAAGCGATACCAGTTCGTACTGCATCGGATTGATATCCTGATATTCGTCCACCAAAATTGCGTCGAACATATTTTGGTATTTCGCAAGGACGTCGGGATTTTCCCTGAACAGCACCACGACTTTTTGTATGAGATCGTCAAAATCGAAAGCATTGTTTTGTTCCAGGAGCGCTTCATATTTTTCAAAGACCTTCACGATCTGGGTCTTTTTCTCAGCGAGCAGTTTTTCTTCGCCGTCGATGCCTGCCTCGCCAAGATTTTTTATAGTGGAAATCTTTCCCGCAAAATATACCGGAGTCTCCTTTTGAGCCTTTTTTGCTGCGATCCCCGTTATTTCGTCGCTCTTTTTGTAGGGAAGGACGCTTTTTACCGCCTTTTTAACGAGGTCAAAGGAGTCATGATCGTCAAAAATGGCAAAATTCGGTTCCCTGCCCACTTTTCGGCACTCTTTTCGAAGGATCTTTGCCCCCAAAGCATGAAAAGTGCCTAAAAATGGGCCTTCTCGGTTGACGCGTCGCGCCATTTCTTTGGCGGCCTTATTGGTAAAAGTTATAGCGCAGATCCTTTCGGGCCTTATTCCTTGTTCTATAAGGTAAAGCAGCCGCTCCGTGAGGGTCCTTGTTTTACCCGTTCCGGCGCCTGCCACTATTAATAGCGGCCCATAGGCGGCTTGGGCGGCAGATCTTTGAGCGTCATTGAGGGTTGTTTTCGGGCGGGACGATGGTACTCCTTGAGATGAATTGGTCATTGTGGTAGTATAGACGCATTAGTACTATTTTGGAAAAAACGAATAAAGAGTATATGCCATTAGCGGTGGCTGTTTTTTTGGTCGCAAGCGGGCTGTTGTTCGGCTTCCTCTTTCTCCCGCAAGACGGTGTCGTTGAGGGAAAGAGCGGCTTTCATAGCGTCACCATCATCCCAAGCGCACAGGGGGCCGAGATAGACGATAACGCCGCATTGAACGTCCAGGACGCCTCATTGTTTGCCGCCGCGAACGGAGGAGAAAACAGCGAAAATTCCTCAGGAGAGGCGGGCTCATCGTACAGCAATGGGAACGGGATGGTTCAGGACGTGGGTGCTTCGTCCGGCGTTTCGGAAGATCGATCCGAGGTCATCAATTATATTGTCCAAAGGAACGATACACTCCCCTCCATTGCTTCTTATTTTGGCCTTTCCACGGAGACCGTCCTTGCTGCCAACCCCAGCTTGCAGTCGGGTGCGATAAAAGTTGGCGGGGTCATCAAAATATTACCAACGTCAGGGGTTCTTTATGAAGCAGAGCCTGGCGATACACTCGCTTCGATCGCAAAGATATTCAATGCGCCCGAGGACGACCTTCTTCGGTATAATCCGTCGATAGATTTTTCATCTATCAGCCTGGGGACTCTTATTGTTGTTCCAAGCGACGGTGCGGCTCGCGCCGCCCTTGCCGCGGGCAGCGATCTTTAGTCATTTCGACAGCCGGGTTCCCCTGGCCTCCCTTTTTATATTTCTTTTAAACGATAACTGAACGCCTCCGCGAGATGTTCTTCGGCGATGCATTCTTTTTCTTCGAGGTCAGCGATGGTTCGCGCCACTTTAATGAGTCGATAATATCCTCTCGGCGATAGGTTTGCCCCATCGAGCGTTTTGAGAAACGCCTCAGCTTTTCCATCAAGGCGCGCCGCTTTTTGGATTTCCCGAGAGCTTACCCCTGAGTTGGTTTTCGAGAGCGCCGACCCGACGTCGGCGTAGCGTCGTGCCTGGATTGCTACTGTTCTTTCAACAACTTTTCGGATCGCACGGTTCATTTTTTTTAGATTGCGGTCGTTGCGCAGCTCTTCGGTGTTGATCCTCCCTACGCGAACTTGCAGATCAATGCGGTCGAGCAGCGGCCCGGAAATTTTCTTTTTATATTTTATGATGTCATAAGCTGAACATTTACAATCTTTTTCTTTATCGCCGAAATATCCACAAGGGCACGGATTCATCGCGGCAACAAGCGTGAAATGTGCGGGGAGCGTAAAACTTTTTTGTGCCCTTGCCAATCGTATCACTCCGGACTCGAGAGGTTGCCGGAGCGCTTCAATGGCGTTTTTAGGGAACTCGGGAAGTTCGTCAAGGAAGAGAATCCCACGGTGGGCAAGGCTTATTTCGCCGGGTTTTGGGTTCTGCCCGCCCCCGATAAGTGCACCGATGGAAGCTGTTTGGTGCGGCGCACGGAAGGGCCGTTCGTGTATAAGCCCGCTGGGGCTCAACCCTGCCGCGCTCCAGATTTTCGTAACCTCTATCGCCTCTTCAGCGTCGAGCGGCGGAAGGATGCCTCTCATGGCTTGGGCGAGAAAACTCTTTCCAACTCCC
>CAYQFA010000031.1:4751-8344 GCA_964416665.1 uncultured Candidatus Saccharibacteria bacterium | reverse complement strand
TTTGGGCTCTTCCCGTTTCTCTCGCCGATACTCAGGGAATAACTGATTTGTTCTTCTTTCCTCCGCTTACTAGAATGTTTTACTTCAGCGGGTACGCGAATCGACTTGCGTCGAAACAATTGAGGTTTACTCAACTAGGTTTCCCCATTCGGACACCCCCGGATCATAGATTGCTACGCATCTCCCCGAGGCATTTCGTTGCTACGCCACGTCCTTCATCGCCTTTTCTAGTCTAGGCATCCACCATTCGCCCTTTTGTGCCAACCATCCCAATGCTGACTTGCTGGTGGTGTGTGCAAAGCGCACACCACTCGCCATCATCGATGAATAAAATCCATCAATAATGTTTCGACTCTGACTTGCCACGAGAAATTGCGCATGTATGCAACACGCGGATCCGGCTTGCGCCAGACCTAATGGTGACACAGAGTCTCCTTATTATGACCCCGACTCAACAATTCGGAGTTCCGCCAAATACGGCGGACGATTGTAAATAACGAGACACGGAAAGCGCGAAAGAAAAAAATCGCCGCACACGGCGGCTGGTACTACGCGTCAAAACGCCAGTTTCAGCCGAGGTGTTGGAGAAATTGAGTGTTCTTAAGCATCCGTATCTTAGGGATAAGTATACTCATGGCGAGACGGGTGTCAAGAGCTGTGCAAAACCCCTCCCCTGCCGTGATCCAATAACGCGATTACGCTTGAATTCCTATCTGAAAAACAGACGAAGAACAAAACATCCCCTTCGGAACCGTTGCGTCTTCGCAGCAGGTTCCGAAGGGGATGTTTTGTTCTTCGTTGTCGGGCCGCAGGGAATCGAACCCTGTCTTTACGAACCCGAATCGCACGTACTACCGGTATACGACGGCCCGGTCGACAACTCCACTATATTAACCTTTTTTACGGAAAAATTTCAATCGGCGGTGCGATGCCCGTCGCAAGGATTCTTATTTTCCTCTCTTGTGCTGATGCAGCTTCTTCGACTTCTGCGTCAGCGCGAACACCGAAAGCACCATGATGTAATCCGCGATCGCCTCGGGAGACACCTGATAACGGCTCCCGAGAAATATCTGCGCCGCAAAAAGAAGGAATATGACGACGGTCCATAACGCAATGAATATCTCCCCCGGATGACGGCTGTCATGAAGCTCATACCAGCGATCGAATTCCTTCGTTCCGACATAGAGACCGAGCACGCCGGTATAAATAATGCTTAATGGAGCGGCCATGTAGCTGTATCCATCCTGGGAAAAAAGATTGACCACAAAAAAGATCATAAGCGCCACCGTCCAAAAATCGGTGATATATCTCCAAATGCGCTCGCTACGGAATGCAGACATTCGAGATATCATAGCGCAAAGTTTTATTTATTGCCAGTGGTGCCGATGCCGCCACGGTCCTTGTTCGACAACTCGTTGACCTCATCCCACTCGAAGGCCGGTATCGGAACGAATGTTCCCTGCGCGATGCGAAACCCTTTTTCAACCACCACCGGCTCACCGGTGAAGTTGTAGCATATTGCCTTGACCTCATCGTTGTCCCCTGAAAAATCGGGGTCAATGATGCCGATGCCGTTCCCCATCATGAGCCCTTTTTTATGGGTGCTGCTGCGCGCGGCGACGAGTAAAAAGTGGCCCGGAGGCGTTTCAAGCGCGATGTTCAGCGGAACATAACCGACCGTGCCGGGCGCTATGATCACCTCTTCGCGGGCGGTCAGATCGAAGGCCGCCGCGCCGGCGGTCTGCTTGCTCGGCAACGGCAGAGCTTTGTCAAAACGTTTTATTTTTATCTTCATAATATTTTTTATATGGCTGACGGCTTTTATTCTTACTGCACATGGAACTTTTTCTTCATATCCTGCTCCATCTCGCCCTGAACCTCGCTCTTTTTTTCCCGCGCGCTCGCAAAAAGTTTTTGCAATTTGTCGTCACTCAACTTCCCCAGTTCTTTTGCGCGCGAGGTCAGATGCTCTTCGGTGTTCTTTTTCGGATCATCGAGCACCTCTTCAAGAAGCGCGTTCAGGATCCAGCCGACACGCGGACTTTGCTGAAGGCTTAAAAGCGCCATGATCTCATCGCCGTTCAATTTCAGCATCTTCGGCGACAACGGATCGCTCTTCACTTTTTCGATCATGAAAAGCAGATGTCGCAACCGATATGGGATCGCCTTCTTCACGCCGGAGCCGATGCGATCCGCTTCGCGCACCTTCAAAAGGTCATCGATGTATTCCGGACCGACGCGCGCGACGAACCGCCGCACGCCCGCCGGCGAGATCACGCCAGTGTCATAGTAGAACATGTGCGAACGGATAAGATGCGCGACGTCTTCGATGAAGCCGCGCGGGAAGCGCAAGCGGTCGAGCGCGGCCACCGCCATCTTGGCACCGACGTATTCATGTTGATAGAACGTCGAATCCGGCCCGTCGCCGCCCTTTGCGCGCGGCTTACCGACGTCATGTAGAAGCGATGCCATGCGCACCACAAGCGAATAATCCTGTTTTGCGGCGTAGTCGAGCGCGCGAATGGCATGCTCAAAAACGCTGTAAATATGATGTTTATTTTGCCCCACGCCCAAACCTTCCCTAAGCTCCGGCAAAACATATTCCAACAACCCAAGTTCCTCGAGCGACAAAATACCTTTCGCGGCGCGTGGCGTCATCAAGATCTTTGCCAGCTCATCGCGCACCCGCTCCTTCGCGATCAATTCCAGCTCGCGCGAACGGACCTCGATGGCGCGGCGCGTATTGAACTCGATCTCAAAATCCAGCTGGATGGAAAAACGCACCGCGCGCATCAGACGCAAGGCGTCCTCGAAAAATCGCTCCTCGGGATTGCCGACCGTGCGGATGATCCCCTCGCGAAGATCGCCCTCGCCGCCGTGCGGATCGATGATAGCACCATCCATACCCATCGCCATCGCGTTCACCGTGAAATCACGGCGCGAAAGATCCTCCTCGATCGTCTTCGCAAATTTCACGTCGTCCGGATGCCGCTTGTCGCTATACTTCCCTTCAATACGATAGGTCGTGACCTCGATGATGCCGACTTTCGAGCCCTCAACGTTGTTCTTGATCCCGACCGTGCCAAAATCATTTTCATAGACCGTCTCCGCAAAAAGCCCCTGTATCTGCTTCGGCGTGGCGTTCGTCGCGACATCCCAATCCTTCGGCTCGCGCGCGAGCATCATATCCCGAACGCAACCGCCAACGAGGTACGCCTCAAAGCCCGCCTCCGCAAGCTGTTTGCACACCGCCACCACTTCTTCTGGAGCTTCCATCTTTGTCATTGATTTCATTGTATGCGATTCGCGGCGCGATTGAAAAGCGATGGCAACACGGAAAAACACTTGACTATCGGCCCGATTGAGTGCAGATTAAAGGCAGTTACTGCGCTCTTTTTACAATCCGATCCGATCCAACAATCCACAGCACAGTTGAAGCCTCAAGAAAGGAGGTAGGACGTGGAAAATTTTCCGATTTACAGCGATGAAGACCGCGTGACCTACCTCGCATATTACTACGAGCGGCTCGCGTGGCATCTGTTAGGGATACCGCCAGTGTCCCCCAATGAGTGGTTGATCCATCGCGGGACCAA
>CAYQFA010000031.1:0-4741 GCA_964416665.1 uncultured Candidatus Saccharibacteria bacterium | reverse complement strand
CCTTTCGACATAGACTGCGACGATCTGGACTGCATGGTTGAAGTGAAGGCCATGAGCAACAACGATCAGCTCAAGCTCTTTAAGGATCAACTCGAAACACAGCTCGAAAAGCTGACATTCCCGAGAGAGCACGGGGTTGAGTTGATCTTCACCTACAACAACAAATCCAAGGACGCAACCAGCAAATCGAAAAAGAAAGGAAAGATGTACCGGCCTCGTCTCCTTAAGGGGGAAAGCGGGAAATCGTGGGATAGCCTGTCTCAATTTCTTGCGGAACAAACCGTCGAAGCCATCGTGATCGATATGGGCCCGCTCGAGATGCTCTATCGGCAAAACGGAACCTGCCCCTATCTTCGGGACCAGTTTCACCCGCGAGAGAGAGTGCGCATAAACCGCACCGTCCTCAAACTTCTCGCGGAAAACGCGAGAGCGGCGCTCACCGAACTCGGCATGCCCCCGGAAGAAATGGGAAGCTGGCTTCCTCCGCGAGCGAAACGATTCCTGCCCCGAACCGTCGAGACGGAATTCGATGGACGGAAGATCTCGTTCAAGCTCATTATCATTACTCCCAACGGATTCAAGAACCGCCTCCTGCGCCGACTTAACGGCACCGTGAAGCGGAACGGAACTCCATAGCCCCCGACGCAGAACTTTTGTGTCGGGGCGTTTTATTTTTATGATCAAAAAAAACAAAAACGCGCCGGAGGAATATTCCCCTACGGCGCGTCGGTTGAGATGATCGGAAAGAGCGACTTCGCATATCCCGGCGGAGCATCGCGTTCTCCGCGAAGGACGATGCGACCGCCGATATAATACTCGGCGGACGGAACGCACCAACGGCATGTATCCTGAATCGTACAAAAAGCGCATGCCTTCTTGTATGCCATCGTTTGCGCCACCGAAACCCATCGGGCGACCGGGTCGATTTTGGTCTTCCGCCCTTTGCGCTTCTTGCTGACGCGGCTGATATTGCCCGGGTGCTTGTCGCACATGAGACCCGAGTAAAGCCAGACCGCTTCGCAAAGCGTCACCGGATCGACGTTGTTCTTCGCGGAATACTTTTGAAAAAGCTCCCGCGCAGCCGCGAGGATCGGTTTGGTATAATACCCGTTCGCGCTGAACTCGTTCCAGTCGGCGATCATGATTTCGTGCGCGAATAAAGTGCGCAGCGCGTGAAAATCGACAGGGATCGGGAAATTCCAGCGATCGATCACGTCGGCGTCCATATAGAAGTAAGTGATCATGCTCACCATCTTCTCCTGGAAACCACGAAATCCTCTTCGCTGTTTGTTCTGGATGCGATAACACGCCTCCTCATACGTGGTAACGCCGGAAAAGATGTTGCGAGGGTCGCCGCCCCATTGGGCAGCGATCTTTGCAAGATTATCTTTCCAAATTCCTCCAATTTGCTCGGAATTGAACCCAAGACCCACGGCTTCGAACTTTTTGGTAAGTTCTGCGGCGATGAGTGTTGTTTCTGATTCCGGGAGGAAGATGGAACGATCCGCCTCGTAAAGCCGGGCAAGCTGCCGGGTCGCGGTCGAGCTTTCAATGCCACCCCGCATCCAGTAACAGAGAGTGAAAAGAAATAATGCGTGTTCGCGCGATCCCCACTCAAGCCCTTTGGGAAGATTCTGCCGCGCTTGCGGCGGGATAGCATCCGGTAAGTTGTACGGGTACTCTTTGCGTCGATACGCATCGAGTAATCGCCCGAGAATCTGGTTCGCTTTCACCTGGTCGACAAACATCGATACGCCTCCTGTGAATTCGACTGCTGCGGGTAGTCTATACCGATAGGTTCAAAAAAGGCAAGACAAACAGAAAAAGAGGCTGCGCAAAGGGCTTTTGTGTCCGTTGTGTAATCACAGCAGGACACAAAAGCCCTTTGCGCAGCCTCTTTTTCTTATCGCACTACCGCTCCGAATTCCTCCGCCGTCTTTTTTTCGAGAGAATGATGCATCACGTCCACTTCCTCGTTGGTCAGCGTACGGTCGTTACTGCGATAGGTTATCCGATATGCGTAGCTCTTTTTATCCGCGCCGAATTTTTCGTCATTCGCATATTCGTCGATCAGCGCGACTTCCTCCACGAGATCACCCGCGATGTCGCGCACGAGATCGAAATAATTATTCGGCGCGAAGGTCTTCGGCACAATGAAGGAGATATCGCGGATGACCGGCGGGTACTTGCTCACCTCGACGAATTTCGTGCCCATGTGCAGCTGCTTCTTCACGCGCTCGTCCGTGGACCACAACAAGCGGATGTCCGGCAGTTCCATGCTGATGATCGCGAGCCGTTCAAGGCCGAAGCCGAATGCCCAGGCGTTATATCCCTCGACGCCAAACTTTTTGAACACGCTTTGCTTCGTCATGCCACCGCCGAGGATCTCGATCCACTGACCGTTCACATCCACCTCAACCTGCAGTGACGGATCGGTGTACGGGAAAGTATCGTCCAAAAACCGGTATTTCGCATCGGCGCCGAAAAGCCCCTTCACGATCTGGCTCAAAGCGTCGCGCAGATCGTCGATGGTAAGCGGGTCCGTTGCCGCGGGGGTAAGATACCAGCCGCCGAACTGGTGGAAAATATTCATGTGGCGACGGTCGATCTCGTCCTTGCGATAGACCTTGCCGTAGCAGACCACACCAAGCTTTTCGCCACGCGCGATCTTCGCCTTCACCTCCGGAAGTTGGGTATAGTAATACCACATCACCGTGTCATGCGTGCGCAGAATGTTCTTGTCATCCGTATAATATGTGTCGGACGTGCTGCGCGCGGGATGGTCCGGCGCGAAATCAAACAGGTCAAAACTTATCGAAGCCGGCACGATCTCCGGAATAACGATATTATCGAAACCCTTCATCACCGGAACATTGCACGCCTTCTGGACGATCTCATAGAGCGGACTGCCCGGCGTGCGCGAAAGGTCCGGCATGGCAAGATACCGCTTGATCCGCTGCGCCTCCGCGTCGGTACGCGTCGCAAGTGTCTCTAAAATCTTTTTCTGCTCCTCTGTTGAAATGACGTACTCCATATAATAGTGATGGTATCAAAAAGTATGACAGAGGGCAATTATTCTTCGATCTCTTTTTCGAGGATCGCTTTAAGAAGAACATTCCCCGCGAAATCCGAAAATATCATCCGCGAGCGGCGGGTGGGATCGGCCGCATCCAATCCACTGACGCCATTCGCATAGCGATGAAATTCTTCCATTGAGACCGTTCCATCACCGATCGCTTTCCACATATTAAAGTCTTCCTCGGTGAGCTTGGAAACATTGAAATCGGGATTCTGCTCCCGCGTGGTCGTTCCGGAAGCAAGAAAGTGCCCGCTCTCGACCTCGCCACTCGCTTCTCTTGCCGCGTAGTCCGCCATTTCCTGCCGAAACGCCGCAAGGGTGCCACCTGCTTCACTTTGAGATTGTTCGTGTTCTGTTTTCATATTCTTTCGAATGGATAACTGAACGCCGTATCGCATTCTGCCGAATTATTCCCACCACGAGGCAGAATGCGATACGGCATTCCCCTTGTGCCCTTGCGCGGTCTTGGACCTCTTTGGGAGCAACCTAGCAAGGGTTTCCGAGGGTTCCGTGTGGCTTCCTTTTGAAGCACCACGGTCGCTGGCTTCGGAAAATAGTATAGGGCATCTTTTGAAATTTTGGTAGGGCTGAAGCACCTCGGTCGGTTCAAAAACCCAAACAAAGCCAAATTTTCGGCGTGGGCATTTGAAGGAAATTCAACAAAATAGGGGCTTTGCGCCCGTTCCCAAAATTTCTTTTGGGTTTTGTTCCCTCCTCTCTCTTGTCACAAGATCCGGCAGTCCATAAGATGCCGACACATAGCTTCCTTACTCACGATATATTTCTTCGCAAGTTTTTCGAGATCGCGCTCTTTTTTGTAATCGACTTTGAGGATCGCAAGTGGTATGAGCAGTTCGGCGGCGAATTGGTTGGCTTCCGCTTCGGGATCATTATCGAGATCCGGATCGGTGCAGGTATGCCCCAGTAACAGATGGCCGATCTCGTGCGCAATTGTGAACCGCCTCCGCACCCAGGCCATGCTCGGATTGAAGCCGATTGTTGGCTGATCTTCAACCACGACGAGAATGCCGTCCACGGACTCTAATGGAAACCTCACAACCTCAAGTTCGTGTTCCGGTTTTAAATACTCGATTATTTTATAAAGGGAAATGGGAACATCCTTGGCCTTTGCGTCTTTCAATAATCGACGGGCGATGTTCCGTGCGCCGCCGACGTTAATCCTGAGTTTTTCCGTCTGATTTTCCATGGCGCTTTTTGGCAAGCTCGATGAAATAAAGCACGGCTTTTTTGTCCTCATCGGTAAGCTCTTTGTCGGCACGGAGCGCTACCTTGAGATCAAGCGGCGGAGGTGCCTGTCCCAAGAAATACCCGATGGGCTGGTGGAGAAATTCTGCCACTTTCTGGAGATCCTTGGCTTTAAGCTTTCGATCCCCCGCCTCTATCAAAGAGATTGCGGTAGCCGACTCATAGCCCAATTCCTTGGCTAATTGCCCCTGCGAAAGACCCGCCTTTTCGCGAGCTTCTCGCAGCCGATCCCCGATTTTTACGTCTAAATCGTCCTTTTTCATTACCATCTCCATATTAGCATATTGATATGATACCCCTTTCATTTTGATTTGACAAGAGGTTATCATATTGCTAAACTGAAATCACTAATATGATAAATACCAACCTTGCAGAAAAATTAACCATCGTTCGGGT
>CAYQFA010000030.1:0-9159 GCA_964416665.1 uncultured Candidatus Saccharibacteria bacterium | reverse complement strand
ATATCGAGGCCCACGCCGGCAGTAGTGCCGGTCAGCATGAGTGAACGCAGGCCGTCCACCATATAGCTCAACGGGTTCACCTCCGCCACCACCTGCAGCCAATGAGGCATGATCGAGACCGGATAGATCGCGTTTGATGCAAAGAAGAGCGGTAATGTGATGACCTGCCCGATGCCCATAAAGCGCTCACGCGTTTTTACAATAGAGGCGATAATCATCGAAATACCCGTGAAGACCGCAGCACCAAGCAGGACAATTATGATCACGCCGAGGATGGTGACAATCGAAAGATGTAACGATACTCCGAGGATGAGCGCGAATATAAAAACAATGAGCGCCTGACAGAGCCCACGCAAACCCGCAGAAAGCATCTTTCCCCATACGAGCGCGAGGCGCGGCGTCGGCGTAACAAGCAGTTTCTGTAAGATACCCGTGTCTCGATCCATAATGATATAGAGGCCGTAAAAGATCGCAACGAAAACAACCGATTGCGTGAGTATCCCCGGCGTAATGAATTGCAAGTATGTGAACCCACCTGTCGGAATCGCGCGCACTTTACTGAGCGCCTCGCCAAAAATGCCGAGCCACAAAATCGGTTGCACTGCACGCGAGATGAGTTCGGTCGGATCATGCCAGAGCTTTCGCGCCTCCATCTCAGTCAACACCCAGGCTTTTGTTATTGTTTCATAAAGATAATTGAACATGCGCGTATAAATTACCCCAGTCTTTTTTCGGTTTGACGCATACGACGAATATCGTGGAAGTTGCCCGTATCGCTCATATTATTTCCGGAGAAAAAGACGAACGCATCCTCGAGCGTGGCATTCGGCTTGCCGGTTTTTTCTTTTAATTCCGTTACCGTGCCAATCACGGCAACCTTCCCCTGATTCATAATGGCAACGCGGTCGCTCACGCCGTCAGCTTCTTCCATATTGTGCGTCGAAAAAAATATCGTTGTACCCCTCGTCTTGCGCAGATCTGCAAGGTGACCCCACACGCTCTGCTGGGCGATTGGATCGAGGCCTGTCGTCGGCTCGTCCAAAAACAACACCTTCGGCCGATGCAACATCGCTTGCCCGATCTCCATCTTGCGGATCATACCGCCGGAAAAAGTACGGACGAGCGCATTCGCGTGACCCTGGAGGTTTAAGAATTCGAGCGTTTCCTGAATGCGTGTCTTACGCTCCACGCGCGGAATATCATAAAGCCGCGCGAACAGCATCAGGTTTTCATACGCCGTAAGCGTTCCATCCACCGAGATTGATTGCGGCACATAGCCAATCGTATTGCGCACCTCCGCAGCCTGGTGGACAATGTCGTGCCCATCAATAATGGCATCCCCGCTTGTGGATTTGAGCAGAGTTATAAGCATCTTGATGAGAGTACTCTTCCCCGCCCCGTTCGGACCAAGGCATGCGAAGATCTCTCCGGCTTCGACGCTAAAAGAAATATCATCGACTGCCGCAAATTCCTTAAATCTCTTTACGAGATTATTTACTTCGATTATTTTTGATGATCCTGGAAATTCCATATATTTGATTACAGGCCGCCAATGATCTCTTCTGTTTTTCTTACCAACCCGATGCGGAGTGCTTCTTGACTCATAAGGAAATAGTATCAATATCGTACGAATTCGTCTAGTGCACCGGATTGGATTCGAACTAATGTAGCATATTCAATTTCTGCACACATATCTCTTTGATGAATAATTATTTCTGAGTATTTTTTTCCGCTTGCCAAATAATTCACATATTCAATCCCCACACAGATACAAAACAGCCCCGATTCTATCAGGGCAGTTTTGCTATATCCAAATATTGAATTTTTAGCGTTTAGCCCACTGCGGCGCGCGGCGCGCTTTGCGGAGACCGTACTTCTTGCGTTCCACCATGCGGGAGTCGCGAGTGAGGAAACCCATCGTGCGAAGGCGCGGTTTCCAATCGGGAGACTTGGCGATGATCGCGCGCGAGAGGCCAAGACGGACAGCGTCTGCCTGGGCGTGGATGCCGCCACCGGACACCTTCACGGAAACATCATATTCATCGAGCTTGAGCTGTTCGAGCGGTGAGCGCGCAGCGGCGACGAGACGAGGAAGCGTGAAATATTCCGTTGGAGTCTTGCCATTCACGGTCATCTTTCCGGTGCCGGCGCTGATGCGCACGCGCGCGATGGCGGTCTTGCGACGGCCCACGGCTTCCGTGTAGCGGGACTTCTTCGCCGGTGCAGCGGCGGCTTCTTTATGATGAGTGGTGGTTGCGGTTGCCATGATAATAGTTATTTTGCCAACTTGGCTGGCCTTGCACCGGTCCTCACGATCGCCCCGGTCTTGTCGACAAAAACCAGATTCTTGATTCTCTGCTGGGTCAAAAAATTGCGCGGAAGCATCTTGCGGACCGCGTGCTGCAAAACCCAGCGCGGATCCTGATCCATTTTCTGCTCAAGTGATTTTTCTTTAAGATGACCAACGTAGCCCGTGTGCTTGTAGTACGTTTTCTGGATCAGCTTGTTGCCGGTAACGCGAAGTCCTTCCACGTTCTTCACGTAGACCTTATCCTCGCTTACGCGGTTGCGCTCGTATGCCGCCGATTTCTTGCCTTGCAAAATAAGAGCGATGTCGGTCGCCAAACGTCCCAATACTTTGTTTTTTGCGTCAATGTGATAGTCCATAGGTCTCGGATAGTGTACAGGAAATGTTATACGAATTCAATACGCGCCATGCGGGTGCCGTCGCGCTTGCGGGCCTGGGCAAGTTTTGTGATACGAAGATAACCGCCCTTCCGCTCGGCATAACGCGGACCGTAGTCCTCGAAAAGCTTCTTCGTCACGCGCGCATTATCCACACGGCTCAAAATGATGCGGCGCGCGGAGATGGTCTGCTTCTTTGCGTGCGACACCAAACGCTCCACCTTCGGGCGGATCGCCTTCGCGCGCGCTTCGGTCGTCTCGATCGAGCCGTTACGGATCAAATCATTGCAAAGGTTGCGCATGAATGAGATGCGGTCGCCGCGGAGCCTGCCAAATTTTTGTGCCTGTTTTTTGCCGTGTTGCATAGATAAAAATTATTGTTGTGAGAATATGCTTTGTGATCATGATAAGAATAATGCTCGCAAAGCATATTCTCACAACAAGGGTAATTTATTATTTCTTTTTAGAAGAAGTTTTCTTCTTGGTTTCAGCCTTTGGCGCGTCGAACTCTTTCACCTCGACCACGCTCACCTTCTCGAAGTGGTCCTTCAAAATGTTCGCCGCCTTATGCAAGGCCGATGACGGACTGACCGTCCCGTTCGTAGTGACCTCAAGGCGCAAACGATTGTAATCCGTGCGATCGCCGACGCGCATATCCTCGATGGTGTAATTCACCTTAATGACCGGCGTGAAAATGGCGTCAATGGCGATCGTGCCTATCGGAAGGCGGCCTTCCGACTTGCGGCTCTCGGAGGGCACGTAGCCCAGTCCCCGCTCAACGCGGACCTCGATGTCGATCTCGGCATCTTTCGCCGTCAAATGCCCCAATACTTCTTCCGGATTCATCAACTCGACGTTCGAGTTGAGCTCGATGTCGCCAGCCGTGATCTCGCCCTCGCCCTTCATTTTGAGCGAAAGCACCTGCGGCTCATCAACGTGCGCGCGGAAATATAATTTTTTGAAGTTGAGCGCGAGCTCGACGATGTCCTCCTGCAATCCCGGCAAAGTTGAAAATTCGTGCGGAACGTTCTTGATCTTGATCTCCGTCACCGCTGCACCAGGCAACGAGGACAAAAGCGCGCGGCGAAGCGCCGTACCGATCGTCAAACCATAGCCCGCGTACAATCCCTCGATCTCGAAGACGCCGTCCTTGGCATCCTCGGAAATGGTCTTGATAGCGACGCTTGAGCTTACATGTGCGAATTCCATTTGATTGTTATTATAGATAGTTTATTTACTGAACGAGTCGACCAAAAGGTTGATTTCATACGGAGGGTTCAGGTCGCCCGGGATCGCGAGCACCTCACCTTCCGGTTTTTCAGGATCAAGACGAAGCCACGCCGGCGCATCGTACTGCTTCAAAAATTCCTTGCGGTCCGCGAACGCCGCCTTCTTCGTTGAGGCCGGATTTACCGTGATGATGTCCCCCACGCGAACCCGATAGCCGGGCGATTTCACTTTCTTCTTGTTGACGAAGATGTGGCCGTGGACCACGAGCTGACGCGCCCCGCCGCGGGAAGGCGTAAGGCCAAGCTGGAAGATGACGTTATCGAGGCGAAGCTCGATGATCTCCAACATCTTCGCGCCGAGCGCGCCTTTCGTTGCCTGGGCTTCGGTGAATATCTTTTTAAGGTTGCTCTCGTTCAGACCGTAGGCGATCTTGAATTTGCTCTTTTCGCGAAGCTGAAGACCGAATTCGGAAAGGGCCTTAGTGCGTCCGTTCGGACCATGAACACCCGGGCGATACGGCTTGCGCACCGCCGCCGATTTCGGGGACAAAGCACGGTCACCTTTTAAGCCAAGGCGCACCCCCAATGCTCGTTCTTTTTTTTCTTTAGGTCCTCTCATGGTTTTGGTTGAAATAAATAATGAATAGTGATTAGACGCGGCGGACCTTTACCGGACGTGGGCCGTTATGCGGGATCGGAGTCGCATCTTTTATGGATAGCACATTGAAACCGTTGTTGATAAGCGAACGGATCGCCGAATCGCGGCCGCTGCCGATGCCTTTCACAATGATGGAAATGTCCTTCGGGCCGGTCGCCTGGACCTTTTCGGTGATCGCGGCGATGACCTTGGAGGAGGCGAACGGTGTTGATTTCTTAGGACCGGCGAAACCAAGGGAACCTGCCGATGCCCATGCGATCACGTTGCCTTTAACGTCCGTTACGGTAACAACCGTATTGTTGTAGGTGGCATTGATGAAGACCTTGCCTTCCTGCACGCGGTGGGACTTTTTCGAACTCGCCGACTTGGCGACCGCAGCATTCACTGCTGCGCCTTCCTTTATCGCCGCGTCCCCCGATTGAGTTGTTACTTTTTTCTTTCCCATTGGATTGGATTTAATAAGTGATAGATATTACTTGAGATCAACTTTTCTCTTGCCGCTTCCAGCCGTCTTGCGAACGTTGCCGCGTACCGTGCGCGAGTTCGTGCGCGTGCGCTGGCCACGGGCCGGCAGGCGGCGCATATGACGAATGCCGCGATACGCCTGCAACTCCTTCAAACGGTTGATGTTACCGCGAACCAACTGGCGCAATTCGCCTTCCACCGGATAGGTCTTCTCGATAAAATTCTGGATGCGGAGCACTTCGTCGGCAGTAAGGTCTTTTGCCTTTTTGCTCACTTCCACTTTCGCGGCTTCGAGCGCACGCTTGCTCACCAAAGGACCGACGCCATAGATATAGGTAAGCGCGATCTCGATCCTCTTATTATCCGGAATGTTTACGCCAAAGATACGCATGGTGATTTAGCCTTGTCGTTGTTTATGTTTCGGATTCTTACAGCGTACAAAAAGCTTACCGTTCCGTTTGACGATCTGACAGGTCGCACAGATCTTTTTGATTGAGCTTCGTACTTTCATGATTGAATATAACTTTTGGTTTTAGAACGGCCGTTACAATCGGCGCACGATCCTTCCGCGCGCACCATCCGGGCTCATTTCAATAAGCACACGGTCGCCGGGCAAAACGCGGATATTGTGTATCTTCATTTTGCCAGCGAGGTGCGCCAAGACGTTCTCTTCCCGCCCACTTATCTGGACGCGGAACATCAAGCCTGGTAGGGCCTCGATCACCTTACCTTCGATCGCCTTTCCCGGTTCCATTAAATAAAAACGAAAGCTTTCATAGCGGACTCGGGATTTCGATGTGGTAAAACAGTCATAAAACCAATGAGGAGATTATAGCCGAGAGATGGCCACGTTGTCAACTAGTTGATGGTAATATGCACTTTATTGGGGTCAGACGGGATGGTCCAGAGCCAGGACGGCCAAATGGAGATCTCGGCATCGCTGAGCTGCGGCAGTTGGCTGATCGCGCTGCGGGCATCGGTCACGCTCTTGCCGAGAACGCTTCCCTGAAGGGTCGCAACGGCAAGCTGGGGCTCAAGGTCGGCCTGCACGGCCACCGAGAATGCCACGCGACCATTCGTGAAATCGGCAACGACGTTGCTGTAATTCAGGGTGATGTCGGCGAACACCGAACTCGATTCCTGCGACTGGGCCTGAGCAAGAAGGTCATTTTTGAGCGCGGTCTCATCGAAACCGATCGCCTGAAGGGTCGCGTCGCCAAAGACGGTGAAGTTGCCGTTGCTATCGGTGCTCGTATTCACCGTGAGCTTCGTCACCTGGACCTGCGTCGCACCATCAAGGATCTTGAAATTGTTCGGATAGCTTCCCGAAAATCCTCCCTGGAGCGCCGTTTGCAGGATCGCCGTGGTCGAAGCTTTCGCATTCGCGATATCCGCCGCGGTCGGCGTCGCCCGCTGGCCGATGAAACCGCCCGTCGTCGAAGCGGTGATCGTACCGTAAAAACCATTTTCCTGCGGCTTGCCCGCAAAACCCGGGATCGAAAGCTTGGCGACCGGGCCGACGTTGTAATCGGGACCCGCCTGATCGGCGACGATCGGCGCGACAATCGACGACGGCACCAATTTTCCGCCGACCGATTGTGCGCCCGGCACGGTGACATTCTGTGTGATCCTGAAGATCTTTCCGTCGGGCGTCAGGAACCGCGTTGTTGCGACAAGCTCCTGCGACGCCGTGCTGTAATCGTTATAGATCGTGATGCTCCCCTGCGCCTTTTGGGAAACCTGCTGCACCGACGATCCCGGAAAGGTTTCGGTGATGTTCTTATCTGACGTAAAGACCTGCGCGGCGATGACGTTGTTATCAAGATTATCAGCCGAGGCTGACTTGTCGGCAGTGAGGTTGAGTTGGTCGCTCCAAGGCGTCTTTTTAAAGTTTATCGTGACGTTCGCATGGTTGAAAAATGCGCTTGCCATGTACGCACCGCCCAAAAGCACGATGATCGCGACCAAAATGCCGGTGATGATCTTGCCGGAACTGCTGCGGCGCGGGCCGTTATCGTCATCATCGTCATCATCGCTTTCGACGGGGCCATTGTCGCTGTGGCGCGAGAAGCGGGTGAAAAACGGTGACCTTGCTTCGCGCTGCTCTTCTCTTGCCTCCTCCTTTTCGAACCGCTCCTCGGGGCGCTCATCCGGAATCCCATCATCCTCCTCGGTCTCCTCATCGTCCTCGTCTTCACTTTCCTTGGACGCGACGACCGGCTCCTGAACTTTTTTCTTCGCTTTGGGGACGATGTCAGAGACGCCATTACTGCTTCCCCGGACACCACGCCACAATGGATGGCTCGCTTCTATATGGCTCTCCTTGGCGAATGCGAGAATTGTTTCGTCAACCGACTCGATCGCCACCGTCTTCTCGGCTGCCTCGGCTTCGCGCTTCAACAAGTGGAAATTGCGCATGGACTTGCCGAGCACCGATCCGTTCGGGATGACGATCGTGATCTCGTTATCGGGTTCGTTCAACATGGCATCGATAACTTCCGCGATGCCGTCAGCTTTGTCAACGATGATCTTTTTCATAGTTACTATTATATCACAGTGCGCCGGACGACGGTGTGCACATTACTTGGTAAGCCAGTGAAGACGACGGCGCAGTTTCTGGTTGATATCCGATTTGGTCTTATCGAAATACGCCTCAATGAACGGGAAGAGGTAGTGCGAAAGCACATTGGGCGGCAATGATCTCCCACGGATCTCCGCGAACCCGAGATCCCGGACTATCTCATCGAGCGGAAGCCCGTCAAAGACCACGCCATCCCTTTTATATGGCAGCTCGAACGGCAGCGCATGGGACGCTTCAATATAGACGAAACCCTTCAACTTCCCCTTTTCTATCTCGGTGAAAAGGTCCTCTACTACCGGATCGATCATCTTTTTAAAAACGCGGGAAGCGGCTTCGGACATGCCATGCCGCGCATAAAGCTCATAAACGTCGCGTGCCGCAGTTTCCGAAATGCCCATCTCGGCGGCGACGCGCCGGAAAAGCGGGCTGAAGCTCCACGCGAATTTCTCGCGGTACAGGACGGGATATTCGTCCTTCGCTTTTTCAAGAACGAAGAGCGACGAACCGTCGGCGGTGGGAGCAATCAGGTTGATGGGAAGTTTGCGCGCCCGGGTAAGCGACAACAAACGAACCTGCGGCGCCTCGGCGAAAAAGAAATCTTCCGGTGCGTTAAAGAACTGCTGGAGGCTCTCGAAGGTCTCGCGGCCCGTGAAGGTCAGTTCCAAGAGCAGCGAAATGCTCTTGCCGGTGAATCCGACCGGGCTCACCACCAGATTTTTACCCACCCTGAAGTGTTTCGCCTTCGCGCCGACGAGCACCGTATCGAGCTCGTCAATATGCAACCGGCCCGCAGCTTCCGTACGGCATTGATTGAATATCTTCCCCATCGCCTGCGCGACCATGTTCTCGAGTTCGGGGAGGAACATCTGTTCGTCAATCGCCTCACGCTCGCGGTCGAGGGTAAGCGGGATGGGGATCGTCGTCGCAATATCCGCGGCGGCAACGGCGATCACCTTCCGATGGCCCTTGAAAAAATATTCCCCTTCCCATGACTGCTGGGTAATATGCCGCAGCGGCGAATTGAAGAATTTTTTAAGATTGATGTCCTTCGCAAGTTTTTCGATGATGATATTCTTTTCCTCATCAACGCTCAGGAAAAGTCCGGTCGTGCCGGACGGTGTCAGTTCGAGTATTAAAAATCTTTCACGCGGACGGAGGAAGGATCTCACTCCTCTATTGTAACAAAACGCCACGAATGCGTCGCACCCCCGATGACGATGCCTCTTCTTTCACCAGTTTGAACCGACCGATCTCGCCGGTGCGGCTCACGTGTGGGCCGCCGCAGAATTCGATCGAAAAGGCCTTGTCAAATTGGGGATTTTCGAGCGTCGCCGCCTTCGGCCCGATCGAATAGACCGAAACGCGATCGGGATATTTCTGCCCGAACTCGTGCTCCGCGCCAAGCTTCTCGGCTTCCTCGCGCGGCATCTCGCTATGGATCACCGGCAGATCTTCCGTGATCTTTTCGTTGACGATCCGCTCGACCTCCTGTTTTTGCTCATCCGTCATTTTCGCGCCATATAAAAAATCCAGCCGCAGGC
>CAYQFA010000029.1:0-12022 GCA_964416665.1 uncultured Candidatus Saccharibacteria bacterium | reverse complement strand
GAGTTTGACCAGACGCAGCGCCGGATCGACCGACTGACCGATCTTTACCTCGACGGCACGAGTATTACCAAAGACGAATATGACAAAAAGCTGCAAGACCTCAAGGATCGACAATATCGGCTCAACCTTGAACTCGACGAGCATACGAAAGCCGATCACGAGTACCACATCCACGTATCTACGGTAATAAATCTGTGCCGTCGCATTCGCGCCATCTTCGAAGGTTCGGAAGTAGCCGAAAAACACGCAATTATCAATTTCGTACTATCGAACCTATCGGTTACTGACAGAAAACTCAAGTATTCCTTACGTAAACCATTCGATGCAGTGCTCGATTTAGCACTATCATCCAACTTGGCTCCGCGACCTGGACTCGAACCAGGAACCATCGCCTTAACAGGGCGCCGCTCTACCATTGAGCTATCGCGGAATACGCATACCATTCTAACAAACCTGACACGGGGTTTCAATAGCGCGGTCTTTTATGCGCCCCGATCGTCGTTGCTATTTTTTTAAGGAAAATTTAATGTGTGCCGGACTATGATAGTTCAGCCGCTCGTCGGTGGGGGAGTGATGCTGACCCCGCCCTGCGAGGTTGTGGAGAGTTCGAAAAATTTATTCGACGTCCCGCCGGTGGTAAAGACGAGCGGCAGGGTGGTCGGATCGACCGCAAAGACGATCTCTTGGCCGTTGTACATCGCGCCAGGGGTGCCTTCGCATGTGCCGCTGTCGGGAAACGAGAATTGTGTGGTGAGCGGTGCGGCGAGGTCGCCTTTCTCGTCGGCAACGAGTCGCACGTTCAGCGGAACACATTCCGCTACGGAACCCATCTGGACCGCCAGCGTGAGCGTGAGCTGGGAGCCGCTTAGCGTTGCGGCAGTGATGGCGATCGTTTCGGATCCTTCCATCCATGTCATGGGGGATTGGCTATAACTACTGGCGTATTCCGCGAGCGTGGAAGATGCGTCGGTCAGGCCATTGTTGGTCGATGACGCGGATGACGATGCCTCCGCAAGGGTTGACGACGACGTTTCGCTCGCCGTATTAGCGGTACTCGATGAATACGTTGAATCGCTTGGCAAGGGCGAGTTGACCACGTAGGTCCCGCCGCCATAGAAGACGACGAAGAAGCTTATGATGCCAAGGATGACGGCGACGGAAGAAAGGATGATGAGCGTTCGTTTCATGCCACTTTATTATAGCAAATATCCTCGAGCGGTGTGGATGTGCGGAGTTAGAAATATGGAGCGATCTTTTAAGATTTTCTTAATGTGCTGTTTGGTAGACTTGCGCCATGCACTACCGAAAAATTTTATGGGGCGCAGTTTTTCTCCTCGGATCGTCCTGTGTGATATTTTTATGGCACGACCTTTTTCCCGCTACGACAAGGAATTTTTTGAGCGGCGCAAGTGACGCTGCCGTGCAGACGTGGGATGATGTTGTCCACGCCGGCGGAGGACAAAACAAGCAGGATGAGATGGTAATTGACAATGCTTCGCCGAACCTTGCTCAAGAAAGTGCGACGAGCGTGCGTGCTGCGGCGATACCCCCTGAAGGAATTTCGTCGGGTGATACAAAAAGATTGGTCGCCGGTCAGCCGTCCATGACAAGAGAAAGCGATGACGATGCTTCTTCCGATCCTGGAGCGGGCGTCTCGTCGGGTATCCAGCCTCCACTCGCCGTTCCAACTGCGACACCGCCTCCGGCATCTTCTTCGGGTGACGAGAATTCCGAAGACGCAGTTGTTGTGCCAACCGTAGTTCCTTCGCCTCCACCCGCAGCTTCTTTGTGCTCGTTTTCTTTTCCCTCTACGCCCGCCGGTTCGTCATCAGCATCAGCAGCGTCACTTTCGAGAAAAATAATCTTCAACGAGGTCGCGTGGATGGGCTCGCAGGGCGCGAGCAGTGGCGAATGGATGGAGATAAAGAACAATTCCGAAAGCGATATCAATTTATCGGGTTGGGAAATTTTGAACGCCTCGGGAAAGATAAAGATCCTTTTTGATACCAGTGATAACATTCCCGCGAAAGGGCTACTGTTGCTTGCGCGCGCAAGTACGACGTTTGCAGATGGAAGCATGGCGCAAAAAACATACTCGGGCGATCTGCGCAATACCGGCGACAATCTCGCGCTGATGGACGCCTCGTGCGGCGTTTCGGATCTTTTGGAAGCGTCGTCGACCGGTTGGCCGGCGGGGAACAATACTGCGAAGCAGACCATGGAGCGCGACGCGGATGGTCTTGGATGGCACACGAGCGTATCGCCCGGAGGTACTCCCGGGAAAGAGAATTCCGTGCCGCCACCGGCCGCATCGTACAAGGTCATTGTTTCTTTTGAAGGTTCGGGTGCGGCATCCGTTGTGAGCGATCCCGGCGGCATGGTCTGTGCGGCAGAATGTGTGGGGAATTATATCTCTGGGACAAAGATAAAACTTACCGTGGTACCTGCGACGAGCACGGCATTCGTAGGGTGGTCCGGCATGTGCTACGGCCAAACGCAGTGTACGTTCACGCTTGCGGAAAATGTTGATGTCGCCGCGCAGATCCGTTCAACACTGGCCCTGCCTGTCGTGACATCGGACGACGACGATGCGACGGATGGTGTCGCTGTAGCATCTTCGACTTCGGACACTTCGGATTCGACGAGCACCGCTTCCTCGACGGCCCCTTCGCTAATAACAATCAGTTCAAATCCCGTTTCCACCTCTACTAATACCAGTCCGATGACGGCATCTTCCTCCTCGCCTCCGGATCATCTTCTGATCGCTGCGGTCCAGATAGCCGGAGCGACGGCGAGTGACGATCTCGTAAAGCTCTACAATCCCACGAACGGTACGGTTGATATGAGTGGCTGGAAATTGCGAAAACGATCGTCCTCCGGCGCCGATTATTCGATCCGCGAGTTTCCCGCGGGAACGACCGTCGCACCGCAGCATTATTTTGTGTGGGCTAACAGTGCGGATGGCTTTGCGGCGACGATTGGCGCTGACACTTCAAGCACGCAGACGCTTGCGCAGGATAACAGTGTCGCGCTTATTGACGCGAGCGGAGCGATCGTCGACGCGGTCGCGTGGGGTACGGGAACCGGCCAGTACGGTGAAGGTTCGCCGTTTCCGACCGATCCCGGTCCGGGCCAAATGCTCGTGCGACAATCCACGGGAGGCACGATGATCGATACCGATAACAACGCAAATGATTTTACTTTGCAATAAATTTTAAACAATAAAATGAAAAAACAATCGTGGGGTGGTCTTCTTCTTTTGGTTCTTATCGTTGTGGCGCTCGCAGGAGGAATATTTTTAGTTTGCCGGCATTTCGGTGGCGCCGCTGCTTCGGAGCACGCCGGCGGACCGGTCACCGCTACGGCGGGCGGCACACAGATGTTCTCTGGCGATGGATATTCGCTCGGCGTTCCTGCGGATTGGCACGTTGAACAGGATGGAGCGGGAAAGGATATGATCGCGGCCTATCCCGATTATCGTGCCGCCGCGTCGTCTTCCACTGCGACGTGCAAGATCGAGATGTCGGTCTTTCCGTATGCATCAAGTACGAGCGTGGCTGATTGGATATCGGGACGCATCGGTGCGGACCCCAGTCTTGTCGTCACCGAGCAATCGAGTGAGGATATCGCGATAAACGGCGGATCGGGGGTGAAGTGGAACGGGCTGATCGACGGCGCTCCCACGACGTTGGTCTACGCGTTCAGCAGCGACCATGCATACGAGATAGCGCCATCGGTCATTAATGAGGCAAGCGCCGGTAATGCGCCGTGCACCGCCGCGCTCGAAACCTTCCTTTCCCAATTAACCATTCAGTGACTATGAAAAAACGGCTCCCGCTACTATTTATTCTCTGCGCCGCCACTTCTTTTTTCATGGCAATTCCTGCGGCTTTTGCGGCGACGGTTTCTGTGAAGCTGCCCTATGCGCGAGGCGAAAGTTTCGTTCTCTCCCAGGGATACGATTCGCCGCCCACGCATATAAAAAAAGATGCGTATGCTTTGGACTTTACGCAGAACAGTTGTCAGGCATATGGAAAAGCGGTGGTCGCTGCGGCATCGGGAAAGGCGATGTTCGTGAGCGAGGAGGGATATAACGGGGGATACGGTACGGAATTGATCATCGATCATGGCAACGATATCGTGAGCCGATATGCCCATATGATACCCGGCAGTATTACCGTGGCGTTGCACGACGAAATTCGGCAAGGAGAGATCGTGGGACATGTTGGTGACACGGGTTTGGTCGCCGGTGCAGCGTGCGCCGACCATCCTGGTACCCATCTGCATTTTGCCATGGACACCGTGAACGCCGATGGGACGTTTACCGCTTACGATCCGGAACCGATTTCCGGGTTCGTGAACATGACGGAAGAGCGGTGGTATCTTTCTGACAATGGCGAGGATGATACCAATGAAAGCGTTGGTGACAACAGGACTGTTGCGCCGCTGATCGATGCGTCAGATACCGACGTTGCCACTGTAGTGAATGAAACAAGCAGCGTCGTTATCGCGCCGACAACGACGGTTGCCATCACGTCGGCGGTGGCGGTAAACGCCATTCCTCTCATCGGCGGTGTTTCTATCACGAGCCCACTTCCCATGTCCGTGTCCGCGCCTGCATCATCGAGCGATAATCCAAACATCAACAACACGATCGGTGCATCAAGCACGACAGATGTTACAGCATCGACGAGTATCTCAACCTCAATAGCGACAACAACCATAGCTACGACAACGGATGCTGCTACAACAACGATTGCCACCACCACAATAATAACGACAACGGCAACCTCGACGACGCCAACTTCGACCACCTTGGTCGCAACGACCACCACAACCACAGCGACATCGTCTATAGATGTTGCTACTTCCACGCCAAGCCCGATTCTTTTTCAACAGCTCAATGACACAGCAAACTCTCCGGGAAGTTTTTATGACGACAATTGGTTCGATCTGGGAAATGGCTTCGCCGGTACGCTTAACGCGCTTACGCTTGAAGGGAAGGTGAACGACTCGCAATATTTTGCCTCTCACCTTTGGCTGCAGGAATTCAAAGACCCGAATTATACCGGGCTGATACAGCAATTCACCATTTCCGACAACGCGCCGTTTACGGCCACGATGGCAACGGCCACGTTCAGCGGGCTTTCTATTCCGCTCAAACCATATCTTTATTATCGCCTTGCCACGATCCAGGATTGGCAGAATCGCAGCGTGATTTTGGCGGGTACGCCGACCACGACCGTCGGCGTGGTCATGTGGGACTACTTCATTCCCGGCGCCGGCGGCGTGCAGTCTACCAGCACTTTTTTCCCTTATATGGTCATGGAAGGAAGTGCTGCGCTAGCCCCGCTCGCGGCACCACCGCTCACATCACCAACCGATCTCACGGCAAATTTTGACGAGATCGGCATGCAGCTTGGCCTTTCGTTTTCCACCTCGACAGATCCCGATTGGCCGGCGAACCCCTTGCACTATGAAATGAACTATTCCACGTCATCATCGCTTTCGGATGGAGGATGGACATCGGTAGGATCAATTCCGGTCACCATCGGCAATTCATATCTTATCGGCGTCCGCGCCCTCGATAATTTCGGCGACGTGTCAGCACCGGTGACGATCATATGGAACTTTCCTCCCGGATTTTCGCCGTATCTTCTGGGTCCGGCGACGAGCTACGCCTACCAATATTTCAATGTGCCCACTACTTCCACGCTTCGGTCGATAACGCTTTTCACCACGAACTTTCAGACGGGGGCGAAGTATCCCGATGGTCCGTATTGCACGTTGGAACTGTACGATAGCTATGACCTGTCATCCTACGGAATGACGCCGAGCGATAACTCATATAATGGCTACGGGTGCATCGGTAATCCGACGTTCTCGTTCGCATCGTCATCACTCGTTCTTTACCCGGGCCATCACTACCAGTGGATATTCAAGGTGGATGGTGCGAGCGTCCAATTCTACGGAACGACGATTGATACCGCCGGCGGTTTGTTCAGCGATCCGCCGCTCATCAATGCGCGCTTTGTCGTGAATGGCGACTCGGGGGTGCTTTTTGAGAATTAACCCACGCTTCGCCCGGTTTGCTATAATAAAGGCATGAAAATCATTAACCAAACCACCGATGCATTGGCGCTCAAAGAAGGGGATGCCACGGGGATCATTGTCGGGATCGTTCTCGTTCTCGCCGGGATCGGGATCGGGTTCTCTACGCAGTTCGTCGTTGCGGCTCCTCTTTGGATCGCGCTCGGGCTCGTCGTAGTGGGCCTCGTGGTTGTCTTTATGAGCTCGTCGATCAGTGTTGTCATCAATAAGACGAATGGCCAGATCGTGTATCAAACAAAGAGGATCATCGGGGGACAGTCAATGACCTATGCAACTGGTGATGTCCTTCGGATTGAGACGCGGAAGTCGTGGCGGATGGAGAATCAGAACACTTCTGGTAATCGGGGCGTCTCTGTTCCCCGACAGGTGCTTGTGTCCCAGTCGGTCATCGTCTTTAAGGACGGGCAAGAGTTGCCTTTGGACCACCAGAAAAGTTCTTCAGGCCTGTCCGTCGGGCCGGCAGTGATGATGGCGGGATCGGGAAAAGAGGTCGCCATTGCGAATCAGGTGGCCACTTTCATGGGCGTACCGTTCCAGGAAATTGCGCCGCCTAGCGGGCCGATGAATATCAATATCGGCGGAGGCAACCTCCAACTCTAAGAACGCAGGCATGAAACTGGTCGTCGTCGCTCACGATATCCGCAGTGTGCATAATGTCGGTTCGATCTTCCGCACCGCCGATGCTGCGGGCGTGGAAAAGATCTATTTGTGCGGCATCACGCCGTCGCCACTCGACCGCTTCAGGGAAGTGCGCGCGGATTTTGCGAAGGTCGCGCTTGGCGCGGAACAGTATGTCGCGTGGGAATTGGCGAAGACGACGGCTGGCGTTATCAAGCAGCTCAAGAAAGACGATTACGAGATCCTCGCGATCGAGCAATCGAAACGTTCGATGCCATACTATGCCGCGCGGTTGGATAATGATTCGCGTGTCGCCATTGTTCTCGGCAATGAAGTGAAGGGACTGCTGCCGTCGATTTTGCGCACCGCGGATCGTATCCTTGAGATCCCAATGATGGGGAAAAAGGAGTCGCTGAACGTGGCGGTCGCATTCGGTATCGTGATATTCGGGCTGCGCTTTGGCAATGCCGCGAGCGGTGGTATTATTCAGTGAATGTCCGGCAATAAAAAAATGACGATCATTTTCACCATCGTCGCGTTGATAGTGCTTATACTTGCCGTCGCCGTCTGGTGGCACATTTTTTTTGGCGTCGCAAATCCGCCGCTCCCGCGTACGACGGTCGTAGTACAAACTTCGTCACCGGGAGTTGCGGCGACGATGACCTCTGTGGCGGCATCTTCATCGGTTTCGATCCCCGCACCCGTACCCGGCGTTGATCAATTGAGCATCGACGGCGCGATGTTCAACGTCGAGATCGCGAGCACGAGCATTGAACAAGCGCGCGGTCTTTCGTATCGCACCTCACTCGGCGAGAACGACGGGATGTTGTTCCTTTTTGGCGGTGGTCGTGTACAGACGTTTTGGATGAAAGATATGAATTTTCCTTTGGACATGATCTGGATCAGCGGGAACACCGTGGCGGGTTTTGCGGAAAATGTTCCGGTGCCCCCGCCGGGCGCGGCGTTGTGGAGCCTTCCTCTTTATACCTCGCCCGACAACGTTGATAAGGTTTTGGAAGTGAATGCCGATGTGGTAGCGAAGTACAACATAAAAGTGGGGGATGCGGTAAATATCGGACCGGTCCAGTAGGCATTAAAAATGATCGGGTCGAAGCGATGAGCCTCGACCCGATGTTGAAATACTGCGATGCGGATAATGCGGGCTAGATCCAGCTGGGTTTTTCGGGTGCCGATCCTCTGACAATGCCGACCACTGCACCGTTGTAGGTAAGCTTGCCGGCATTCAATCCCACTCCTTCGAGCAATTTGGTCGTCCGTCCCTGATTGATCGACTCAAGGCCGGAACCCATATTGCTGAAACCCGTTGTTGCTAGGACTCCGACGATTTCCACGACTTCATCGGGAATTTCTTTGCGATTCACAGGATCGAGAAATAGCATGAGAGACTCCTTTTACCCCTAAGATTAGAGCCCATTGTGCCAAAAATATCAAGCCATATATGCATGCGTCGTCCTTTGGCGTTTTGGTTTCCACGTCTTTTCGCTATATAATAGAGAAAACGTCACCAGGCAATATAAACTTAACGATTTTTTAATAATCGCAACAAATCATATGGCGAAAGCACGCGTAGCAATAAATGGTTTCGGCAGGATCGGTCGGTTGTTCTTCCGTCAGGCGTTCGGGCAGTCGGATCTTGAGATCGTCGCGTTGAACGACTTGGGCGATGTCGATAATCTGGCATACCTCTTGAAATACGACACGGTCTATGGCCGTTATGAAAAAGATATTAAAACGGATGCCGCGAATGGCAAGCTGATCGTCGATGGCAAGGAGATCGCATTCCTGCAAGTGAAGGATCCGACACAGCTCCCGTGGAAGGATCTCGCGGTTGATATCGTCATCGAATCGACGGGACTTTTTGATGAATACGAGAAATCGAAAGTGCATTTGGCAGCTGGCGCAAAGCGCGTGGTGATTACGGCTCCGGCGAAGGATGCTGACGGCGAAGCTGGGCAGACGGTGCTGATGGGCGTGAATGAGGATAAGTTGAAGATGTGCCCGATCACGTCGAATGGTTCATGCACGACGAATTCCGCGTCACCGGTCATCCAGGTGCTCTCGGAAAATCCCGGCATCATCAAGGCATCGCTTTCGACGGTTCACGCCTATACCGCGACGCAGGCGCTCGTTGACGGCCCGATCCGCGGCGGTCACGATTATCGCAAGGGCCGCGCGGCGGCACAGAACACCGTTCCCGAAACGACCGGCGCGGCGATCTCCGTTGCGCGCGCGATCCCGGCGCTTGCGGGAAAGTTCGACGGACTTTCGTTCCGCGTACCGAACATCACCGGTTCCATTTCCGATATCACCTTCCTCGCGAAGCGCGCGACAACTGTGGAGGAGATCGCGAAGATTCTCACTGACGCAGCGAATTCGCCGCGCTGGAAGGGGATACTGCAGGTCACGAACGATCAGCTCGTTTCGTCGGATATCATTGGCGAGAAAGTTGGCGCAACGGTTCCACTCGACCTCATCAAGGTCATTGATGGCGATCTGGTGAAGGTGCTCTCGTGGTATGACAATGAAGCAGGATATGTGAGCACGCTCATCAAACACGTGGAGAAGGTTGCAGAGATCTTGTAGCCTAGCATAACAGAAAGAGCCCCTTTCTTTTTTGACCGTCGCGGCTTCACGACAGGTCAAAAAAGAAAGGGGCTCTTTCTGTTATGCTAGGCTACCACTCCTCCACCATCAACATCTTTCCTGGGCGGAAGATCTGGTAGATCTCCTCAGTGATGAACGGCATGAATGGATGCAGCATCTTAAGTGACTCCAATAATAAGTATTCAAGCATGGCGTATGAGGCAGCTTTCTCTTCCGCGCTGCCATCGCGCAGCTTCGGCTTCTCGGCTTCGATGAGCTTGTCGGCAAGCGTGTGCCAGGTATAGTGATAGGCTTTCTCTGCGGCGAGGTGGAACTCGAAGTTTTCGATGTGCTGGGCCACTTCGGCCTTGAGTGCCGCGAGTTCCTTGACCTCTTCGCGCCCCGAGAGATTCACTGGCGTACCCGAAGTCGATTCGGTATCCTCAGGCTTGCTCATCAAAATGAAGCGGCCGATGTTCCAGACCTTCGTCGAGAAGTTGCGATAGCCGCGGATGCGGTCCTCGGCGAGCGCGAGCGACGTGCCCGGCGTATTGCCGATGACGAGCCCGATGCGTAGGGCGTCGGTGCCGTATTTCTTTGTGATCTCCATAGGATCGATGACGTTGTTCTTTGACTTGGACATTTTCTGTCCTTTCGCGTCGAGCACCAGACCATGTAAATACACTTTCTTAAATGGGATTTCGCCGGTGGCGTAGAGCCCGAGCATGATCATACGGGTGACCCAGAAGAAGATGATCTCGCCAGCGGTCTCCATGACGTCGGTGGGATAGAACGTTTTGAAGTCGCGACCATCGGGATATCCGAGCGTGGCGAATGGCCACTGGCCGGACGAGAACCACGTGTCGAATGTGTCGGGATCCTTATAGATATCATCACTGCCGCACTGTGGGCATTTTTTCACCGTATCGTCGAGATCAACTGTGCCCGCGCCACATGCTTTGCACAGCTTGGCGGGGATGGGAATGCCCCACGCGATCTGGCGTGAGATGTTCCAGTCAGTGATGTTTTCCAGCCAGTGGAGGCAGATCTTCTTATAGTGTTCCGGCGTGAAGGTGATCTCGCCCTTCTCGATCGCTGCAATTGCCGGCGCGGCAAGCGGCTTCGTGGCGACGAACCACTGGTCTTTGATCTGCGGCTCGATGATGGTGCCGCATTTGTAGCAGGTGTGCACGACATGCTTGTAGTCATCCTCGGTCTTCACGAGCAACCCTTTCTCGCGGAGTTTCTCGACGATCTTCGGGCGAGCCTCGGTGATCTTCATGCCCGCGAACTCACCAGCGATCGGGAGGAGTTTGCCGCGCTCGTCGATGATCTGTTCGCGGTCGAGGTCGTGCCGTTCGGCGATGCCGAAGTCCACGGCGTCATGCCACGGGGTGATTGTCATTACGCCGGTACCAAAGGCCATGTCGTTCGCAGTATCCTTGACGATCGTCGCCGTGATCGGGCCATTAATCCACTCGAGCGCGATCTTGTCGCCATCTTTGTACTGCGCGTAGCGCGGGTCATCCGGATGCATCGTCACGTACTTGTCGCCGAATTTCGTTTCGGGACGCGTGGTCGCGATGACGAACGGGCCGTACTGCAAATAATAGAGCGGGTCGACGCGTTCCACGTCCTCGATCTCCAAATTGGAGAACGACGTCTGATGCTTTGAGCACCAGCTTACGATGCGTTTGCCGCGGTAGAGAAGCTCGTCGTCGGCGAGGCGCTTGAAGGTGCCGTAGACGATCTTCACGATTTCCGGATCGAGCGTGAACTTTTCGCGCGACCAGTCGCACGATGAGCCGAGCGAGCGCAGGCCTGCTTCCATACGGGTCTTATTGTCCTGTGTGAAATCCCAGATTTCCTGACGAAGTTCCTCGCGGGTCATGTCGAAGCGCGAGCGGCCTTCCTTTTCGAGCTTGCGCTCATAGACGACCTGCGTTTCAAAGCCGGCGTGATCGGCGCCTGGGAGCCAGAGCGCACGCTTGCCGCGCATGCGGGCGTAGCGGGTCATGATATCCTCGATGGTGACAAACATGGCGTGACCGGCGTGCAAGAGGCCGTTCGCGTTCGGAGGCGGCATGATGATGGTGAACGGTTCGGCGCCCGGGTTCGCGGCGGCGGGAAGATTGTCGGGATTGAAGTAGCCGGACGCTTCCCAAGCCTTGTAGATGCGCGGTTCTATCTCGTTGCTGTCATATCGTGGCTCCATAATGTTTCGATTATAGAGGATTCTTGCACCTCAATCAATGCGAATGGCGTATAATAGAAGGAGAAAGGTCGGATGGTAACTAAAAAGATATATTCATTATTATGGAAGAATCAAAGAATACTTCACCGGTGGGCGGTGAAAAGATGTGTGGTGGCAAAATGTGCGGCGGGAGCAACAACAGTTGCGGATGCGGTTGTGGATGTGGATGCGGTTGCGGCTCTGGCTGTGGAGCAAGAGGCCATCGTTTGTTCCGCGTCATCCTTGGTGTCGTCGTTTTACTCGTCATGTTCTGGGTTGGTGTGAAGGTGGGCGAGTTCAAGACGATGATCGGAGGAGGATACGGCGGTCATCACGCATATCCTGTTCGTGTCTATTCCACGGACGGAATGATGGGAGGGCAGGGCGTTCAGACCGGCGTGATGCCGGTGTCTGGTTCAGCTTCGGCGCCGACGACGGGTGCGGCAAATGCTGTTC
>CAYQFA010000028.1:0-12780 GCA_964416665.1 uncultured Candidatus Saccharibacteria bacterium | reverse complement strand
ACGTAAAGGCGCCCGCTGAATCGGACGGGAGATATTGACAATATAGTATATATATGCTAGAATCTATTCAGGTTAGGTTGCCTGCTATGGCAGAAGTACCTCCTCGGGCCGGAAGCTTGAGATAGGTGGGACCGGAAGTCCCCTGCTATAAAATCCACAGGCATTGAAAAGGAAGCATATGAATCGCAATAAGCACCTCTCGGTATTCTGGGAGTTGGTATGGGGAACTTTGCCGAGCTACTTGATCGCCCTCTTCTGGGAGCAGTCCAACAGAAACCCGATCGTCCTCTTCTGCAAAAGGAAGATGTACACGAAAGCGGTTTCCAAGATCATCGCACATTGCGGCTGCGTGCGATGGGAATATCCAAAAGGCGACATCCTTGAGTTTCCCGAAACACTCGACCAACTCAAGGAACTTGTCGACTGCACCCTCGTGAAGATCGCCAGCGAGAGAATCGCTTGCGAGAGAACGCAGCATCTTGCGGATAGGGATGTGGCAAAAAATCACTTCGGAATCGTCTTCGATTCGGCAAAGGTTCTTGGCCTCATTGATCAGACCACGACCTTTGCTCCATATTTTACAAGGGGCGAGATACCTTCTCGTTCCGTCGAGGAACGGATCAGGATGTCAGAGGTGAACAACCGTGGCGGCGCGCTACCTCCGCTGGAATGGACCCAACGGGGAATTGAACGCTTCGGTGCAGAAACACAATACCCCGTCTGCAGCAAGGAAGAGCTCGCACAGGCAATAGCACAAAGAAAAGTAAGAGAAAGCATCAATTTCGGTAAGTAATTCTGCGAACAAACGCAGACGGCGGCATGTCCTACCATAGGATATGCCGCCAATTTTTTTATACAAAACTTATCCCGCTATCCTCCCATTACCTAAAGCCGTCACCGCGTGGTGCCGAGTTTGGGTAATAGGAGGATCCGTACGAAGCTTATCGCCTTCGCGCGGATCCTCCGGAAATGGTTCGCATGATTAAAGGTGTTGAAGCGCCTCAGACGGCTTCGTCGGGTCGAGGGATCCTCCGGAGGATCTTGACCTCCCGCTCCGTGTGCGAAACGGATATGCTGCGCGGATGAAATCGCTGGCCCAACTTCTGGGCGCAGAATTCCACGGTTCCCCTCCACACCGTCGGTGTCATCCCGACATTATAGAGCGGGTGCTTATCCGCCGAAAGGACGATCGCCGGGTTATTGCCCGCAACCAGACCATGATCGGCCATGGATGCGTATGTGACGAGGCAATCGGTTACGACAAAACGGACGAAACCTTCGTCGTTCTTTTTCTTCTTCAAGGCCTCCTCGTACAGGTCCTTGAGAAAAAAGAGCAACTCCTTCTTCATCCGGGCGAAGTCGACCGGCGATGCCCCATCGAATTCCAAACGTATCTCCGAATGCACCGCCGCAAGATCATAGCCGACACGTCCACCTTCTTTCGCAATTTCGTATAACGGCAAATCCATTGTCCCCACCTCTTCTCCCTTTCGGGATTCTGACCGCGATGTGCTAAGTGGGCAGAATGCCGAAAAGGAGCGATAAAATATATAAAAGAGCATGAAACCATGCTAAGGGTTTTATAATCCTACGCGCCTTTCCTGTCAATTCAGGCGTCATTCACGCCGCGCAAAATGCCGGGATAGCTTCTCACTCCCTACGAGATCTTCTCAAGTAATGCCTTATAATCTTTGGTCGTGACGTGCCAATCGCCCGGCTTCAACGGGTTATCGAGGTCGGTGAGCACCAAAAAGATCGAGTACGCGAGGCTCGCAACGCTTGCAGTGAAAATAAAGGCGAGCCAGATATCCCTGATGGCGATGAACATGGAAAGCCCGATAAGCAGGAACGACGCGAAGCGCAGCGTGTTCCTAAGAAGCGGCGGCATGTGCTCGGCGCTGTGTTGCAATCGCGCCGACCGGTTGTTCAAAATGGTAGACAGCAGCGCGAACGACGTCGGCATGAGCTGTGGCGCCTCATCGAAAATGCCATAGATGCTGGTATTCAGGCGCGTGATAGCGTCCTCGACTTCCTGGCTCTTTTCACCCTTCTCGCTATACTGCCAGCCCTCATGGATAATGAGCGACAGATAGTGCTTGATGTCGGTATGAATGTTCTCTTTTATCTTCTCCGGAAAGTTGCTGGACCACAGATAAAGCTTTTCAAGGCCATCCACCTCACCGCGCACCGCGTCACTGAGCGCGTTCCACTCGTTCCATTCTTTTTGAATGGCAAAACCTGCAAGCATACCGAAAAGAGTGCCGACAACGGCATAAAGCCACACGACGCCGTCGATGTTGGCAAGCAAAAGACGCGTATTATAAACGCTGTTCGTCCGCACGAAATAAAAGATCGTCCAGAAAATGACGAGGAATGGGATAAGCTTCTTAATAAGGTTCATCTAAAGACAATTGTATCATTTCTCCCCTCCTTGCTCCATTGCTCTATTAACGGGTAAAATAGGAGCATTGTTATGCATAAGTTCTTTCACGAAAGCCGTGGTAAAAAAAATAGCGGGGAGACTTCATGGCGGTTGTCGGCCGTGATGGCCGTGATCTTCTTCCTGGCACTCTATGGCGTATTTATTTTTGCGAGCCATCCGCGCGCCGTGGAGATCGTCATGGATAGTGCAACGCAAACCGTGACACAGGTGAAAAACGCCATAAGCGATGATGACGACATCACGGCAAATCTTCCGCCGCTCGATAAGGCCGCTTATGACGCGAAAATGATCGCGCTCGCGAATTATCCTCCGCCCAAACCGACCATGGCGGCGGGCTCGAGTACTCGAAAGATCGCCACGACGACGGCCGCAGCAACGCCAATCCACCTCTGGCCGGTAAAGACGGCATATCCGAACCCCGGTGCGCTCCTCCCTTTCAATCGTATCGTTGCGTATTATGGCAATCTCTATTCGAAACAGATGGGTGTTTTAGGCGAGTACCCGGAGGATCAAATGCTCGCGATGCTCGCGAGCACCACGGCGGAATGGGCTGCTGCCGATCCCACCACGCCCGCCATCCCGGGACTCGACTATATCGCCGTTACCGCACAGGCCAGTCCGGGACCGGATGGCAAATATCGTGTTCGCATGCCGGACAGCCAGATCGATGAGGTACTTCAAATGGCGGATCGGGTGAACGGCGTCGTTGTCTTGGACATACAAGTGGGCGGTAGCAATGTGGAAACCGAGGTTCCCTTGCTTGAGAAATATTTGAAGATGCCGAATGTGGAATTGGCGCTCGATCCAGAGTTCGCAATGCATAATGGCGAGATACCGGGAACGGTCATCGGCACATTGGACGCATCGGATATCAATTTCGCCGCACAGTATCTTGCCAGCCTCGTCCGTCAGAACGACATCCCGCCAAAGATGCTCATTGTCCACCGCTTCACTCAGGACATGGTCACGAACTATAGGCTGATCACACCACTCCCCGAAGTGCAGATTGTCATGGACATGGACGGATTCGGATCGCCGGCGAAGAAAATGAACACCTACCAAAACTTCATCGTCAGCGAACCGGTGCAGTTCACCGGCTTCAAGTTGTTCTATAAGAACGATGCCGTTGCAACAGGCAGCCATCTCATGACGCCAACCGAGGTGCTCAAGTTAAGTCCCCAACCCAGCTTCATACAATACCAATAGTGCTACGCGATGAATTCCACCACTTCATCGAAACTGCGACGCACCTTGGGTAATTTCGCAAAGGCATCGTCGCCGCGGTAACCAAACGCGATCATGGCGACAGGATATAGATTCTTCGCTGAAAGACCGAGTATCTGGGCGATCTGCTCAGGATCAAATCCTTCCATCGGGCAGTTATCGATACCGAGCAGCGCCGCCGTTTCCACCATTGTGCCGAGTGGAATATAGGTCTGCCGGGCAAGATACTCGTTGAGTATGTCCTTGTCCGGACGGGAGGCGATCGCACCTTCCGCCATTTTCCTTAGTCCCGCCAATTCTTCCGGCGTTTTTCCTTCCATTTTCGCGGTGCGCGCGATCAGCTCATCAGGCAAGGCCGCGGCATCGGTGCGACGGGCAATGACCACAAGATGTGAAGCATCGGTGATCTTCGGCTGTCCATAGCCCGCTTCGCGCATTTTTTGCCGCAGCTCGGTGTTGAGGACAACAAGAAATTTCCACGGCTCAATGCCGGTCGAACTCGGCGCCAACCGGGCGCTCTCAAGGATCGTATGAATATCTTCGTCGCTCACTTTTTTGACAGGATCGAACACTTTTGTCGCATAGCGCCATTTTAAGGCGGTGATGATCTCTTCGTTTTTCATGATTGTGATAAGTTATAGTTTATTGACTAAATATCTTTCGCCGTACACCTTCATCGCTTTTGTAATGCTCCCCAGTTGTCGACCTTTTCGGGTGAGCGAATACTCCACCCGCGGGGGTTTCTCCTTATACTCGTCGCGCCGTATCATGTCATGGTCCTCCAAAACCTTCAGTTTTTTCGAGAGCGTCCGCGTACTGATGCCTGTGAGCGATACTGCAAGCTCCTTGAACCGCTTCGTCCCGCCCACCAGATCCCGAACGATCAACACGGTGCAGTGGTCTCCTACGATGTCGGCGACCCGCGCGATGGGACATGTTTTTTTCACATTCTTCATCATGAAATAGTATAAAGGCTTCGCTTTACTTTGTAAAGCATCCAAACAATCCTAGCGATTGGCGGCCAATATCCTCTGGATTATCGCTAGATATTGCCTTCGTAATTCGTCATTGGTGCCGATCTCAAGGATCTCGTCGTTCTCAAAGGTTGCCGCCGACGTCCAATTATAGCTCCCGATCGCATAAGCCCCGTCTGTCACCAATGCCTTGATATGCATGATCCCCTCCGGATGTTTTTGGGTCTCGACCGGGATTCCCGCTTCCCTGAGCGATGCGATTATCTTCGCCTGCTGCGCCGTCGCCGATTGCCCGGCATCAGCGATCCCCTGGACGTCCAATCCGCGTTCTTTGGCGTCAACAAGCGCCGCGGCAATATTTTCTTTGGTAAATTCATAGATGGCGAAATAGATATAGCGATGGGCGCCGTCAATGACGCTCACAAGAGCGCGATCGTTCTGTTTTTTATCCAGGCTGTAGAGGATGGTGAATTGGTTGGTAAGGGAAAATTTTTCAACGGCACAGCTTCCCGCAAGAACGCACAAAACAATGACGGCGCACAATCCTATTTTGACGGTAAGCTTCATGAGAGAGTACTATTAAAAGATAGATTGTTTATTGGCTCTATTCTATGATCAGAAAACTCTTCCATCGCTGGCGGAATTGGTACGCAAAGTTCGAGCGGCCGATCTCGTCGATCTCGCTCATCGGCGGTTTCGTGTTCGATGCCGTCACCCTCACGCGCGTTGACCTCTTTTGGGAGAACTTCTGGGTCGTCGTACACCTTATCATTGTTGCCTCCTGTATTTTCCTGATCAACCGCGCAGAAAATGAATCAACAGGGAACGACGATGAAAAAAATCCCGCCAAGCTGCATTTTTGGCTCATCAACATCCTGCAATGGTTCTTCGGCGGACTTCTCAGCACTTTTCTTGTTTATTATTTCCGCGCCGGAAGCTTGAGCGTGAGTTGGCCATTCCTCTTGTTGTTGCTCGCAGCGTTCATTGCGAACGAGTCGCTGAAAAACCATTACTCCCGGCTTCTTTTCCAAATCAGTCTCCTTTTTCTTTCTATTTTCGCATACGCGATCTTTATCGTACCCGTACTGGTCCACGTAGTAAGTACGACGATCTTCTTTGCGAGCGGCATCATCAGCCTTATCGTTCTGGGAATCTTTCTTTTTTTCCTCAATCTCGCGGCAAGGGAAAAATTCAAAAAACAGTCCTGGCGCCTCACTGGCACCGTTTTAGGAATTTTTCTCGGCGTCAATCTCCTTTATTACTATAATTTTATTCCCCCGCTCCCCTTGTCGCTCAAGGACGCCGAAATATACCACTCGCTCGCGGTGAACGCGCCGGGAAGCTATACCGTGACCAAAGAGCCGCCGGAACCATGGAGCTTCCTTCAAACGAGCGAGCCTGTCCATATTATTGCCGGCGACCCGCTTTATGCCTATACCGCCGTCTTTTCGCCGGCGCTGTTCAACCTCCCCATCATTCACGAATGGCAGCATTATGACCAAACAAAAGGAAGCTGGGTCACCACAAGCCGCATCAAACTTGCCGTCACCGGCGGAAGCGACGGCGGCTGGCGAACGTTTTCCGAAACGACCCCAAACGCCGCGGGCGCATGGCGCGTGAATGTCGAAACAGTCAGCGGCGCAGTCATTGGAAGAATAGATTTCACCGTGATCAACCAAGCCGGTGAACCCGCTCTTGAGACAGAATCCATCAATTAAGCCGCTGTTTATCAGTCTTCGTCTTCCTCGTCGCTTTCCCCTGAATCTTCATCTTCTCCGTCCTCATCGTCTTCTTCCGTACTCTCGTCGGCGCTTGCCTCATCCTTTCCCAACGCTTCCTCGTTTATTTTTGACCCGGCAAGCTCGTCCAATATTTCGAGGCTTTCGTCCGCGTCGTGTATGGTTTCCTCGAGAATGTCGATGACTTCCTGAATTTCCAATAGTTTTGCCCATTCAAACGCCGCGCTATAAAGCGCGAGCTTATAATGCTGAACGGCTTGAAATGCCGCGACAAGGCTGACATCAATTGCCGGACCGCCCAGAATGTTCTTAGTGACCCAATCGGCATCTTCGATCAACCCACGTACCGCCGCAGAGGGCAATTTTTGCGCCTTAATCTCAAGTATCCTGAACGCCTCTTCCAGCCGCTTCACATAATTCTCGGCTCGCGCACGATATTCCTCAAGCGCATCCCTCAACGCCGGATTCGTCCCTTTCTTGATGATCCTCGGCAGTACCTTGGCGAGCTGCGTTTCGACGTCATAGAGCCCACGCAGCTGTATCACCAAAAGATCTTCCAAAACGTGTTCTTCTTCCTGTTTTTTCGCCACTGTTTTTGTTGGCATTGGTATTTTTATTTTATTTATTATTCCTTTCGACTTTTGTTCTTGCCATTCGACCAGAAGCATTATTACACACAGCCCATTAAATATTTCTTAAAAGAATTCGATGCTCGGCGAGCGAAATAACGCGCCGTGTGAAAGGTAGTAATTTCTGCTATATTGAAGCCATATGGAACCGCTCGCATCAAAAATACGCCCCAAAAATCTTGAGGAATTCATAGGGCAGGAGCACCTTGTAGGCCCGGGAAAGCCGCTTAGCACCGCTATAAAGGAAGGCCATATTTTTTCGTTCATTCTTTGGGGTCCACCGGGGGTCGGCAAGACGACGCTGGCAAAAATTTATGCAAATTCCCTGAAGGCACGACTTTTTGAACTTTCTGCCGTTTCGGCAGGAAAAGACGACATCAAGGAGATCATCAAGGAGGGTTCGCTCTTGCCCGGACAAAAAATACTCTTCCTTGACGAGATCCACCGCTTCAATAAGGCGCAACAAGATTTTCTCCTCCCCTACGTGGAACGTGGCGAACTTGTCTTGATCGGCGCAACCACCGAAAATCCAAGCTTCGAGGTGATCCCGGCGCTCCTTTCACGCTGCCGTGTCTTTGTCCTGAACGAGTTGAGCGACGGCGACATGGAAAAGATCATCCAGCGAACCGGGCTTAAGGTGGAAAAGGATGCGCGTGATTGGCTCATCCGAATGGCGAATGGCGACGCCCGTCAGGCCATCACCGTTCTCGAAAGCGCGAGCAAGCTCTATAAAAAAATAACGATGGAAGCGTTGAAGGAAACCGTGCAGAATAAATTTTTGCGCTTCGATAAGAAAGGCGAAGAACACTACAACACCATCAGTGCGTTCATCAAAAGCATGCGCGCGAGCCAGCCGGATGCGGCGCTCTATTATTTGGCGCGCATGATCGACGCCGGCGAAGATCCGAAATTCATCGCGCGGCGCATGGTCGTTTTTGCGTCGGAAGATGTCGGAATGGCGCAACCGACCGCACTTGTCGTCGCCAATGACGTTTTTCGCGCCGTGGAGATCCTCGGCTTACCGGAAGCGGCGATCAACCTCGCCCACGGGACGGTCTATCTTTCGCTCGCGCCGAAGGATAAGACCGCTTACCGGGCGTATTTTGAGGCCGTGGATGACGTGAAGGAGTTCGGCAACCTGCCGATCCCGTTGGAAATTCGCAACGCGCCGACGAAGCTCATGAAAGATCTCGGCTACGGCAAGGGTTATGAGGCGTATACCGAAAAAGACATGCTGCCGGACAAGCTCAAGGGGAAAAAGTATTATAAAGGCAGAAGAGGCGCCCGAAGCGATACTAACTGAACTCGAACAACACGATCTCCGATTTTGTGCCCAATCGAAGCGGCGGTCCCCACGTTCCTACGCCGCTCGAGGTGTATATCTGCGTCGCACCGTGATCTTTAAGCCCGTAATCATAACCTTTATATATCCTCCTCGTAAGAAGATTGAGCGGAAAAATTTGGCCTTGATGAGTGTGACCGAAGAGCGCCAAAGAAAAACCTTTCGCGGCTGCCATATCAAGATCGAACGGAGCGTGCCGCAAAAGGATGCTTGGTTCAGATTTTTCGATCGTTATATTGTCAAAAATCTTTTGCAGGTCTTCCCGCTTGCTCGCGCTCTTATCGTCAACACCAACCAACTGAATGCCGTCCAGATCTATTTTCTCGTTGTGTAAAATACGTATCCCAACCTCCTTCAAGGCGTCCACGAAGCCCGAGGCGGTTCTTTCCGCCAAATAATATTCATGATTGCCGGCGGCGAAGTAAATGCCGCCGGGCAAGCGCAACGAACCTAATGGCGCTATCATCTTTTTTTCATCACAGAGCGAACCGTCATAGAGATCGCCGTCGATAAAGAGCGCCCACGGGGAGAGCGCCGCTATCTTTTTTGTCACCCTCGCCATAAAGCGTGCACCGCGGATATTTCCAAGGTGAACATCGCTTATAAAAGCGATCTTTCTCCCCTTCCATGACGACGGCAAATGCGGGACAGCGACCTTGACGCGCGTTATCTCGGCGCGACCGCTATTCCATGTGCCATAGCAATGGATAAGGAACGCCGCGCCAAAACAGATCGCACCCAGCAGTGGAAGCGAAGGATAGGTATTAAAAAAACGATATGAAACGGCCATGGCGAAAAAGAAAGCAAGGCCACCGATGAACAAGAAGTGGACCAGTCCGAACCAGTAGGCGGAAAAAGTGTAATACCACTCGACGAATTTATTGTCATAAAAACGCGAGAGGACGGTGGCAGAGACGAAGGTAAGGGCGAGAATGATAAAAAATACCTCAAGGAGCGGACAGCCGATGCCGAATGCCGCCGCGAGCGTCGCATACACGGCAAGGTGCACGAACACGAGTAATACCTCAAAGACGATCAGGCTGGCAAAGATTTTCATTAGTCCAGGATCATTACGTGTCCGCCGACCGTTTTTGTTGGCACATTGATAAAGAGCGCGGCACAAGCGCCGATGAAGACGATCACCGAGGCAATGACGAAGACCGTCGCATATGCCGATACCTCGGCCTTCAAAATGATGAGCGCGGTGAACTGCTGCATCAATTGTGCACCCGATCCGTTCAAAATGCTTTGTCGCGCGATCGTGAATACGTTCGAATTGGTGACGTTGTCAAGAATGGTGCTGAAAATGGCGACACCGAACGCACCGGAAATATTGCGCACCAACGCAAGGACCGCAGATGCCTCTCCGATCTCGCTTCCGGGCACCACGACCGCGATGATATTGGTGCGCTGTGCCATGCCGAAACCAAGACCGAACGCCATGACCATAAGCGGGATGATGATATCAATCGCGGTGGAACGCGGGTCGAGGTATGAGAACATAAAAAGTCCGATGCCCGCCACGAGCGTACTTGATGCGATCACATAGTTCGCCTTCACCTTGCCGATAAGCCGCCCGCCGACCTGCGCCGCCAACATCATCGCGGCCGCCATAGGAATGAAGAGATATCCGGTTTGCGTCGCATCCAATCCAAGGAATGTTTCCGCGAAAATCGGGATGAGGAAAATGCTTCCGATCATGCCCATGAATACGATGAAATTATTCGCCAGCGTGCTCACAAACACCGGGATCTTGAAAAACTTGAAATCAACAATGGGCTCTGTCTCGTTCCTCTCGACAAAATAGAACAGGAGGCCAAAGGCAACCGTTCCAATATAACACGCTATGCTCGCAGCCGAGTTCCAACCCCACGTCTGTCCCTGGTCCAGCACAAGCGTAAGCGTGAAAAGCGCGGCGGCCAGCAACGACGAACCCCACCAATCGAAGTGGGTCTCGCGCTTGGCGCCGATCGATTCATCAATGAACGTTATCGCCAGGAACAACCCGATCACGCCCAGCGGAATGTTGATGAAAAATACCGCACGCCAATTGAAATTATCGATGAGCGGGCCGCCGATGAGCGGGCCGAATACCGATGCGACCGCGAATGCCGCAGACCAGATACCCAAAGCCTGCGCACGCTCTTTAAGGTCGGTGAAAGTGACCGCCAGAATGGCCATTGCCGTCGGATAGTCGGCGGAGACCGCGAAGCCCTGAATGATACGGAAAACGATCATCGAGGGAAGATTCCACGCCACGGCGCACAGACCCGAGGCGACAATAAAACCGACGAAACCGATGATATATATCTTCTTCCTCCCGGCAGTATCGCCGAGCTTTCCCCACACCGGCACGAACACCGCATTCGCCAAAATATAGGCCGTTGATATCCACGCCGCGTCCGAAACGCTGATGCTGAAATCGCCGATGATCTTCGGCAGGGCAAGATTTACCACCGTCTGGTCGAGACGTCCAAGGAACGTCCCGAAAATGACGGTGAGGAGCACCCACCAGCGCAGATTACTTTGTTTAGCCTCTTTTTCCATAACGAGTATTTTTGAAGCGAGTTCTTTTTTATGCGCTTCCCGTCCACGGGCGCATTTGCGTATAAAAAGGAACTCGCTTCAAAAATAAATAGATTATTGTTTATAAACCCAAATTTTCGCCGACATGCCGTTTTTCAATTCCGGATAGAGCGTCGGGTCGAAACGCACCTTCACTTCAAACTGGTTCGTCGGCCGCTGGTCGGAGATATTGAACACGACGTCGCTTTGGTTCGATGTCGGACTCACCTCGTCAACGACGCCTTTGTATGTCTTCGAGCCAAAGGCATCCACGGTGAACGTGGCGGAATCGCCGATCTGGACATCCGACAACCCCTTGTTCTCATCAAGATTGCCCACCACGCGAAGCTGGGTCGGATCGATCATCGTCGCCACCGTTCCCTGTCCGGTGAGCACGTTCACGTATTCGCCGACATTATTGTCGACGGAAACGATCTCGCCGGCAACCTTCGCCTCCACGATCTCGTCCCCCACCAGCGCGACCGGCGTATTCACCGCCACCATATCACCGTCATTCACGTAGACCGCTTCCAAAACTCCCGAATTTACCGGAGAGAGGTTGATGAGCGGCGCGGAGATCTGGGACAGATCGATATAGACCGTCTTTGAGCTCACATACCAATAAAGTCCGGCGCCGATGCCGCCGACCACCACAAGTCCGACGATGACCCATGCCACAAGCTTGGTGTTCGTTTTTTTTGCCGCGACAGCACCGTGCTCCTGCGTATTTTTTTCGTGTTCAGCCATAGTAGTAGTTAGAAATTATTGATACGGTCGCCAACGTTCAATCCCGAAACGATTTCCGTCATGCCGTTACTGCCCACAAGTCCGATTTGCACCGGCTTTTTCTCGATGGTCGCACCGTTCTGCACGAGCACAAAATAATCATTATTGTCGTTGATCACCAGATTACTTGGCACCTCGACGACGTTATCGTGTTCCGCTTCGACAATGTGAACATTTCCCGTCATGCCGTCCTTTATGCCGGCCGCCGAACCCACAAAATGCAATGTTACCATATATGCCGGAGATCCGTTCACCTGCGTCTGCGCGGCATCGATCGTGCTCACTGTCGCCGGGAACGTCGTACCGGTACCGAACGCATCAAGTGTTACGCTCGCAGCGTCTCCGGTCTTTATTTTCGCGACATCCGATTCTGAAACGTACGTCTCTATCTTCAGCCCGCTATTATTGATGAGCGACATCACCGGCATACCTGCTGACACCACCTGACCCACCTGCGCGGTAAGATTCTGCACCGTTCCCGAGAATGGCGCGACGAGCGAAGCATTATCAAGTGCTACCTGCGCATTTGCCGCCGCGGCCTTGGCCTGCGCCACCGCCGCCTGTTGTGCCTCGATCGTCTGCGATGTTGCCCCCGCCTGCGCGAGCGTCAACACATTCTGCGCCGCGGTAAGCGCCGAGCCATCACCGGAAACCGCGCTGATGGAAACCTCTATCTCCGCGCGCGCGGTCGCAACATCGCCCTTGTATTGCGCAAGATTCGTTGCGGTCACCACCGAATTCGGCGTAGCGCTGTTCACCACAAGCGCGAGCGTATCAATATAAGACTGTATCTGCTGCAATGCGGTCGATGCCGTCCCCGCGAGCACGGCCGGATCGGAACTGGTCGCATTCAGCGCCGCATACCACTGCGTGAGAGCGACGCCGATCTGAAGACGCTCGCTCTGGATATCATTCACGCTTTGCGAGTTGCTATCGGGGACCAAAAAGGTCGGGTTGTTCGTCTGGGTATTGGCAAACAGATTATCAAGCTGATTGCGCACCGCATCATCGGATGCACTATAGGCATTTTCCACGGCAATCGAGAGGGACTGATGCGCGCTTGCAACGGCGCTCTGGT
>CAYQFA010000027.1:0-13482 GCA_964416665.1 uncultured Candidatus Saccharibacteria bacterium | reverse complement strand
GATGCGCAAGGAAATCGGGGTCGACGTTATCGAACGGGATCGCGAGCTGTGATGAGTCATAAAGAAAATTATTGAACAAGATCTGCGGCGCGGTCATCGGCAAAAACGGCAGAAATACCGAAGCAACCGGCATACTGAACATGTTTCCGAAGTTCGATGAGAGCGCCATCATTAAATACTTGAATGTGTTGGCAAACGTCTTGCGACCCTCGATGATGCCGTCAATGATCTCGCCAAGGCCTTTTTTCAACAAAATGATGTCCGCCGTTTCCTTTGCGATGTCCACAGCATTGTTCACCGAGATGCCGACATCCGCCATCTTGATCGACAAGACGTCATTCACGCCGTCGCCCATGTACGCCACCACATGGCCGTTGTCGCGGAGCGCGCGAATGATCATTTCCTTCTGCTCCGGGTTCACGCGTGCGAAGATATTCGTCGCTTCGACGCGGTGCTTCAGTTCGTGCGCGGTCATCTTTGCAAGATCGTCGCCCGTCAGCGGATTCTGGACGGGCAGCCCGATCTCCTCGGCGATCTTCTTGGTGACCAAAAAATTATCGCCGGTGATGATCTTGATCGCTACGTTGTGCTCCGCCATTTTCTGTAATGTGTCCTTGACATCTTTCTTCGGCGGATCGAGAAAGGCGAGAAAACCGGCGAATGAAAGTTCCTTCTCGTCATTCTTGCCGTACGCCGTCGTACGATGCGGTACGGCCCTTATCCCGATCGCCAGCACGCGGAATCCGTCGGCGCTCAGCGACTCATATTCCTTGTTTATCTTCGCGCGGACCGCGGGCGTGAGCTTTTTGCTGTTTTTCAACGCGCCGTAATGCGTGGCGTCTTTCAATATCTCCTCCGGCGCGCCCTTCGCGATGAGCACCGTCTCCGTGCCCTTCTTTACCACCACCGACTCAAGCCGCCGCTCGGCATCGAACGGGATCTCGTCCACCTTCTTCCATTCGCTCACATCGATCTTCTTGAAATTTTCGATGGCCTTGTCGAGCACGCCGCGCACGCCGGTAAGATTCATACTGCTCACATTGCCCAAGAAAAGCACATCGTCGCTGTCCTTTCCGAAACCATCAAGATACTTGATGAGTGTGATCTTGTCTTCGGTGAGCGTGCCGGTCTTGTCGGTGCAAAGCACGTCCACACTGCCGAAGTTATGGATCGCCGCCAATTTTTTCACGATCACGCCGTTTTTGGACATCGCAAGCGCACCCTTCGCAAGATTGCTCGTGACGATAAGCGGTAAAAGTTCCGGCGTAAGACCGACCGCGATCGCGACGGCAAAAAGAAATATCTGGAGCGGGTCGCGACGGATGACGAAAATATTGAGCAAAAGGACCGCGAGTACGAGGAACAAGGTGGTGCGGAAAATAAAAAAGCTGAATTCCTTCAGGTCCTTGTCAAACTCCGTCGGGGTGTCCGGCTTTTTCAGTTTGTCCGCGATGCTGCCCACGGTCGTCTTATCACCCGTCGTCACCGCCACCGCCAAACCCTTGCCGGAAACCACACTCGTGCCGAGCAGTACCATGTTACCACCCGCCTTTGCCGGTTCTTTTTCTACCGGCAACGATTCCCCCGTAAGTACGCCTTCGTTCAAAAACAGGTCGTGCGCCTCGATGACGATCGCATCGGCCGGCACCAAGTCCCCCGCCTCCAACGTAAAAATATCCCCCGGCACCACCTCGCGCATATTGCGCTCCTTGAGTTCGCCGTTGCGCATCACCGCCGCGGTGATCGTCACTTTTTCCTGAAGCGCCTCCGCCGCCTGCGCTGATTTATAGGTGTTGAAAAAATCAATGAAGGCACTGCCGAACACGATTGCCAGGATGATCGTCGCCTCGATATGCGAACCCAGGATGCCCGACACGATCGCGGCGGCGATCAACAGTAACAGCAACGGGCTCCGGAACTTGGAAAAGAATATCAAAAACGGCCGGAGTTTCTTTTTTCCCGAAAACTCGTTCGCACCATAAAGCTTGAGCCGCTCCACCGCCTGCGCCTGCGTCAGACCCTTCGCCGACGTTTTGAGTTCCGCAAAAACATCGTCAATCTTTTTGCCCGCGAGCGTGTTCAATGAAAGTTCATCTGCCATTCCTATCATTCTAGCAGATTGCACAAAAAACAGCCCATTCCCGGGAGCTGTTTTTTCCATCCATAATTTTGTCCGACCGATCCGATTACGCGTAAAGCAAAGCGAAGCCGATGACGAGCGCAACAACCCCCGCAAAGGTCATCAATCCGCTCTTGCCGAATTTTCGATAGAGCGCGGCGGTGACCGTCGGGAAAAAGAGGATGAAAGCGCCCTTGATGAGGGCCAACCACCCCAAGATGGTGATCACCAGCGGCAACCCCGACGTCCACATATTATTAAGGGAAACAATGACCGCACCCGTGGCAAGAGCGAGGAATCCCCACAGCCACAAATATCCCTTGTTCTGAGCCGCCTCTTCCAGTATGGCTGCGGTCTCTTTCGCATTCACCACCATCGAGGCTCCCATGACGACAAAGAAGATCCCCAACACTTCGGCGATAACGGCAGAAATATCAATAGGCATAAAATTTAATGAATTATTAATGAATAGTTACTATCGATCGCGACATCGGCCTTTCTTTAAGCATAGCGCCGATGAGGGTAAAGGCAAGAAGGGCGTTCGCCGACAATTTACGACAACTTATTTATAGAGTAAAAAAATGGCCATCGACGCGGGATTGATGCGCGCCGATGGCTGTTGTGGCCGTCCGAACTGTTACTTACGCTTCCCCAAGGAACGGCACTTCGTCCATGGAACCGTGTCCCTCGTAGAGCAGCTGCGGCTCGTGGACCGTCTGATGGAGATACGCAGCGTTGATCTTCGAGAGCCCCGATTCAGCGAACTTGACCAAAAGCCGTCCGAGAAGGTTCGCCGCCTCTTGCGGAGTTCGCGAGAACCCAGTGATGGTCCTTATGAAGCGACCGGCATAGCTTTGGGCCAGTTGATCGCCGGCGTCGAGGCTCGGGCGGTCAAGAACAGTCCCGCGCTGCGCCTTGGTCCGCTGGGCGATCAATTCCCTTGCCAGCTCCGTTGTGAGCGCAAGAAAGAAAGTGTCGTGATCGTCATCCGCAGCTGCGCGATTGGCGGTTCGCACGATCCCATTCAAGAATTCCTGTTGCTTAAATTCCCGTTTCTGCCATGCTTCGGCCATGATGGCCTCCTCTGTTTGGATGTAGGTTCACACGGAACCGTCTTAAGTTATAACCTATAAAGACGAGAATGTCAATGAATTTGCGGCGGTTCTTTAATGAGTCGCCACGTCTTTTATTCAAGACGGATGGGTTCTTTTGTTTTTCGCTCCGCTTCTTTCCAATAGGTGCCTGCCTGAAGTTTTTGCAATCCGGATACTTCTCTTTTTACCCGCTCCTCCCATTCCGGACTGGCTTTCGCCCTATCGATGACTCCCTGGTAATGTTCATCGCGCAAGGGAAGCACCGCTTCTGCCGGCACAAAAACGATTTTTGGTTTCAATGCGTGATACGCCGGGATCGCGGCGCGGAAGACAGGATCCTCGGAGGCTCCGTAGGGATCTCGAAGGGTATCGATCTGCCTTAGAAACTCCTGTGCCCGGGGTATTTGGAATTCATTGGTAACAACAGCAACATGATGCCACCCGTTCTCGGCGACATATTTAACGAGTTCAATAAGCTCTGTAAACGTGGAATATGAATTTTCCTGTAATAATATCCGAGTGGACGGGACCCCGTAGCGTTCAAGTTCCTGTTCCATAATCCTCGCGTCGGACGGAGCGTTCTCATACACCTTACTGTTGGTAATGACAGTGGCTTGCGGATAAAAATGCGTGATCTCTGCTGCAGCGATTACCCGAGCCTTTCCTCCACTTAAAAGGCCAGCGACATCCGGATCCTTATACGCACCGCTGGTATAGCGAATATTTTCACCGCCACGATCCCTTTTCGCGATCCCCCCGCTCAAGATGCTTATCGCCTCCGGCTCCCCTTCGCAAAGCCTTTCGATCTCCCGCCGCTCTTTTTCTTTATCCTGCGATTCGTGATGATATTTTTCCTCAAAATGGCTCATAAAAACAAGTGATAATCTAGACTCCGTACTTCGTGAGTTGACCTGAGTGCTTTAGATATCGCCGGGCGCCTTCCGCCAACGCATCCCTCATCCCATACCGGCTCAGTGGGGACACTTTATTTCTCGTGACGCCGTTCTTCGCAAGAAAGTCATCGATCTCCTCATCGGCCATCTCCGCGGAACCCCTTACCTGGTTGCCCGGACCAAGATCAAGCCGCTCATCGCAAAACGCCCGAACGCCGTCAAGGATTCCTATAAGCTGGGGAATGTCATAACTTCTTCCGCCTACTTCAATAGTAGAAAGTCCGGCGACGGCCACATCTCCCAATCGACGCTGTATGGTATCAAAATCCGGGGTATCGAACACGATCGGGACGTTCTCCAATGCAGTTATTGACTCCTTTTTTTTCTTTATTTTCTCATCGAGCGCCGCCCGTTCGTCTTCCAACGACCTCAGCTCTTCTTCGTGAGACTCTTTGGCCAGTTTGTGCTGATCCGAATTGGGCGGTATCTCGGATGAAACGAACCGAACATCACTTCTGCCGCGAGCCTCCCCGCCTTCGTCCGGTTTTTTGATCGCCTCTCGAAGAGCGGCCAAGCGCAAAGCTTCCTTGTCCTCCCTATCCTCGTTTCTAGACGGTAGCTGCTCACTAAACATCTTGGCCATATATGTTCATATGGTAGCACAATGATATTCTGACTCAAGTGTCCTTCCCCTTTTTTGCGGCGAGTCGTCGGCGGGAGAGGGACTATTTTCTCTTCCCCTGCCTCGCATTGAACGCGGCAACCGCTCCTTTGAAGTCCTCCAGTTTTTTCTTCAACTCAGGATCGAGCCGTCGGTGATACAGTTCAAGGGCGCCGATCTGTGCGCTGATGGTCGCGATGAAGTAGGAAAAGAGACGCTCCTCAAATTCGGATTGCTGTACGGGATCGGCAACGAACTCCTTCATCCCCTTCTTCACGCGATCCCCGGGGACAGCGAGATAGAAAAGCGGAAGATGTTCGGCCGCCGATGGCACCACTTCCTGTTTCCCTTTTTCTCTCCGGACGCCGATGCCGTATTTGAGCGATGCACCGCCTTTCAGATTCCTATCCCTCACCAGCGTCTGCTTCTTTTCATAATTCACTCCTGACGCGTCACCAACCTCATCGAACGCGCAAACCAAGTTGCCCGTTTCCTTATCAAGGATAATCGTGTCCACTTTATTGACGCGGTCATCATGCGGGGACGTACGCGCCACGACAAAGCGTTCTCCTAAATTCTTGGCAAGGATCGCATAGGCCAGCATTTCAAGTTGTTCTCCCTCGGTGAGCCGCCTGCGCTCCCGCGCCATCTCCGGCGAAAGTCCGCCGAACCATTCTTTTCCCCAGTCGCGATTCCGTTCCAGATCCTTGGCCACGTCAGGATATAGGCCTTTGTAGGCCGCCATGTCGATGCGACTATCGTTACCCAAGGGGACGCCTTCGGCACGATAACGCATTGTTGTGCTTTCCAGAAATCGCTCCACCTTCGCAATATCGTCCCCCTGCTCGGGACCCGAAAGATTCGGCTGTTCCATGGTTCTCATGGTTTCATTATAACACGAGAGCATGACTTTATATGCAAAAAAAAGGAGGACTTGCGCGGTGAAAATTGCACAAGCCCTCATTGTTCCTGCCCCTTGCACACACAAAAGCCTTGGCGAGCCAAGCCCAAGGTCCGAACGGCCATCCACGCCGCAAGGGCGATGGAAAGGATTGGATCGACCGAGCGCCAGCCCGTCATGAAGATTACGACGCTTGCCGCAATCACCAAGAGAGACTGGTAAAGGTCGAAAACGATATGCAGATCAAGGGACGTATTCGTGATCTCATCGCTGTGCGCATCGTGATCGTGCGCCATGACGTGGGTGTGCAGATAATAATTGAACACCGCGCCAATGACAGCGAAACAAAACATTACTCCGGTTATGATGTGCATGGGGTGCACAAGATGCCCCACGGCTTCCCGGAAGATCTCGGCGGACGCACCCAATAAAAGGAGTGCACTCGCGATCCCTCCCGCGCCACGGATCTTGTTGTCGTTGCCACTCCGTGAACGTCGCAGAAGGACAACGACAGAAAGAGAAACTATCGCCGAGAAGGCGTCGCTCAGAACGTGCAGTGCCTCCGAACGCAGCGCGATGCTTCCCGACGCGACTCCCCCGATCATCTCCAAAAAGAACAACCCCATATACCAAGAGAACACTTGGCAATATCTGTGGGATTCCCCGCAGAAACAGCTCCGTCCCCCGGCACCACAATCCCGATGATGCTTCAAAGATACCACCTCCTCCCACTACCGCTATAAGTACCCTATAAACGGCGGGTGGTCAAGGTAAATGTGTAAAAAAAAGCGGCGACCCCATAAAGCAGGTCGCCGTTGTTCGAATGTTTGATGTTGGGCGAATGGGTTATTCCATCCGCCGCTAAAGTTCCTTTCCTGCCGTGCGTTCGTGGAAACACCCTATGGCATGCCCGATCTCCCGGACCCGCCACGGGCGCAGAAATGCGATGGATCCCAAGAAAATGGAATCCGCGCCGGTATCGAGCACGCGCCGTGCATCGTCCAGGGAAAGGATGCCTCCCCCGGCGTTGATGGGTTTGGTGAACCCGATGTCGCGGATCTTCTCCAACCATTCAAGGAGCAATGGGAGGAGCGGTTTTCCCGAAAGTCCGCCGCCGCCATATTTCGCAAGTGGAGAGACCGGACCGAAAAGCTTCTTCCAATCGATCCTGTCCGGCAGCTGGCCGTAAGGAATCGTGTTGGAAATGCAAAGGGCATCACAGAACGGATGGCCGCCGATGTCCCGCGCGGCTTCCGGAGGAAGCATGACGTTGAACTTCGGCATGAGCGGGATATCCAATCGCGATGCGATGGAGAGTCCATCCCAGACCTCGTTCAGTAAACCATCCAAATGCAAACCGACGTTAGGACACGAATAATTGATCTGCAGCCCAACCGGCGCCTGGAATTGCGGAAGGTAACGGCCGAAGAGTCCGACAAAATCCTTCAGCTCATCAAGCCGTCCCTGCGCCGTCCTATCGACGGACATGAACGAGACGAAGAACGGTTTCTGTCTTGCTTGCCAGCGCCCTGTTCGTAAAAGCACCGAGGCGCCGGGACCGCTGAGGCCGAGCGCGTTCAACGCAACGCCCTGCCAGGGTTTCACGTGGATGCATTTTGGCATGAGCTCGCGCGGGGTGAGATCATCCCGCAGCGGCAGATTGCCGGGTCGCTTTTCCAAGGTGGTTGTTTTAGCGACGAAGGTGAAGTTGCTGAAATCAAGGCCGAACGGTTCGAGGTAAGGATGAAACCAATACCCCTCGCCAAAAAAGCCTTGGACACCGCTCGCCGAAAGTATGCTCCCAAAGGGTATTCCTCTCAGTTTCATTCGCTTATCTCCCGTGATGAAGTTGTGCTACTCTGCCACTATATTCCCCATTTTCCCTCCCGATGTCAATCGTTTTTATTGCCATTCTCTTTTTTTTCTGGTACACCATACTCAAGCCCAGTCCCGACAGGATTCGGCCTTTACAGCCCTTTGAAAGGAGAGCTACCGATGGGAGACCGCAATTTCCGTGAAATGATCGAAGCTCGCTGGGCCGCCGACCGTTTTGTCTGTGTCGGATTGGACAGCGAATATGAGAAGATACCCGAGGCGGCGCGTAAGGACGGCGTCGTCGAAACAATCGTCTTGTTCAACCGCGCCATCGTCGAAGCGACCGCGGCCTATGCCTGCGCCTTCAAACCGAACATCGCGTTCTATGAAGCGTACGGCGATTATGGCCTCATCGCATTGCAACGCACCATTCTCGATATCCACAAGCTCGCGCCGGAGGTTCCCGTAATCCTCGACGCCAAGCGCGCGGATATCGGCAACACCAATATGGGATACGTGCGGGAGGCGTTCGACTTCCTACATGCCGACGCCGTTACCGTCCATCCCTACCTCGGAGCCGAAGCGCTCGCGCCATTCCTTGAATTGAAAGACAAGGGCATCATCGTCCTTTGTCGCACTTCCAATCCAGGAGCGGGAGAACTGCAAGATCTGCAGGTGGGAGTATCCGGCCGATTCGGGAAAGGTTTTCACCACACCCTCTCGTATGTTCCGTTTCATCAATATGTCGCCCACAAGGTGGCCACGGCATGGAACAAGAACGGCAACTGCGCAGTGGTCGTCGGCGCGACCTATCCACGGGAACTCGCCCAGATTCGGGAGATCGTCGGCGACATACCGATCCTCATCCCGGGTATCGGCGCACAGGGCGGCGATGTCGAAAAGACCGTCAAGGCGGGAATGAATTCGCACAGCACGGGCATGATCATCAACTCCTCGCGCGGCATCATCTTCGCCTCAAAAGGAAACGACTTCGTGGATGCCGCCCGGCGAGAGACAATCAGGCTCCACGATCTCATCAACCAGTACCGAACCACGGAGGTGTCATGACGACGACAATCGACGATATCCTTCTTTCCATTCCTGGCCTTGGACAACTGCGCGACTTTACGGGCAGCATCGCCAGCAAACAACTTTTCCAGACCAATGAGACGCTCACGAAAGCAGGGGTCAGCCACATCCTCAAACTCTGCGAGGCACTATGGCTCCACTCCGGCGATCCTGACGACCCTCACGCAGAACTCACTTCCGGCAAATGCAGCAACGGGTTCGTGGATGTTCTTCGCGCCCTGCGCTACACGAACGTCTGCGACATTCTCGCCTACCACATGGCTCATGCTCTCAAAAGGAAAATCGATGAGATCGTGAGTAGCGAGGATGCGGTCACCCAATGGTTCACCCCGCCCGAATGGGTGATCGGGTCCGATCACGCAGGTGCTGCTTTTTCCCATGACGTCGCCCGATGGCTTCACACCCAGCACGATTTCACGGAGAAGGGCGGCCCCGATGGGAAGCAGCAACTTTGGAAACGCTTCGCCATCCAACCGGGCGAATCCGTCCTTCAGGTCGAGGAACTCATGACCACCGCCGGCACACTCATGGCAGTACGCAAGGGCATTCGGGAAGGCAATGCCGATCCAGTGACCTTTGCACCTGTCGTCGGCGTTCTCGTACATCGCTCCGATGTCTACGAGGTTGAAGGCGCACCGGTTATTTACCTTGCGCACTACGACATTTCCGTCTGGGATCCAGTGGATTGTCCGTTGTGCGCAAGGGGTTCAAAACGACTCAGACCCAAACAGCATTGGGCCGAGCTGACCGGCAAGGCGTAGTTTTCTCCATAAATCTTCACAACACGGCTCGGGATGCGTATGCGTCCCGGGCCAACTTTTTATCATAAAAAGTAAGCAACAATGGCGGCACGACGAACGTTTCCTATAGTCGCCTTCTCAAGAACTCGAAGATACCATAGCCCAGAAACGCCGCGATCAGCGCGATCGCGAAATTAGCCGGCGTAACGATCGCTATAAGCGCCCAAAGAAATCCATGCTGCCATCCCGGGCCGGTTTTTGTGAACTCTCCCATCAGAAGGTTCGCATAGAAGAGAAAGATGATAAATCCCATCTCCACTAGAATAGTAAGTATTTTTTTCATATTTGGTGACTATAACTATACCAAAAAATCTTCGCGGGCGGTGCGGGACGAAGAATGATCAAAAGAATCCATATTTGATCGCAAAAAAATTCAGGATGCCATGGCTTAATGCGATCAGAAATAAATTTGGGTATTTTTCATACATCCACGCAAATCCTATGCCGCTAAAGAACATCAACGGCAAGATCAAAAATGGCGGGTTGTATAAAACGTGAAGAAACATGAAGAGAAGCGCGTCCACGGCGATTATGATCGTGGTCGAAGCATATATCCGATGTAATTCACGCATCAGAAACCCGCGGTACAAAAATTCCTGTACCACGCCGATCGGGATCGACCACTCGAAAAATAAAACGTAGGGATTCATAGCAACATTTTGCATGCCAAACATTTTCATGATCCCCGCGAGTATGATCACGCCAAGCGCCGTAAAGGCGGCGTACGGCAATAACGTTCTTTTCAGATTATCAAACCGTATATTCAACGCCATCAGCGTCCAACGTTCCCTATGTATCAATAGGAAGACCAAGAATGTGTAGACTGCCAATACGTCGAGATAATAAGCCCGCGGTATGAGGTTAAAATAGAGAAGCAAGACCGGAACGACGAATATGAAGACGATCTTTGACCACACCCAATAGTGCGACTTACTCATGCCTTATTGTTCTGTTTCGTTTTTCTCGCTAAAAGCAGCGCCCTTATCACACCCGCCGCTTCCTCCGCTTTGAAACGCCTTGTGCCATACCCCCGCGAAGCGCGGGAACCATGAATCAGCGGCGGCGCTTTTATAGATCCACGTCCGATACGGATCCCCGCTGGCATCAAGGAGTTCCGAGTATCCCCCATTGCGCTCGGTGTCGTTTTTCAGCTGCAGGAGTATGCGCTCCGCGCGATAACGGTACGTCTCATCGCCTATCGCGGCGGCAAGATCAATGAGCCGGTCCGCAAACTCGACGTTGAACGACGACCACACCGTCCTTCCGTGATACGAGGGAACGGTGCATCGATGAAGGAATCCGCAATGCGGATTTTTATTGGCGACGAAATAGCAATGGGTGGAAACATCGTGGAATGTCGGATCGGAAAAAATGAGATCAGCGGTGTTCTTGAAAAGAAGCTGCTCCTCCCGCTGCGAAAAATCCCAAAAGCCCTTATAGATATGGGCAAAATCAAGTGTGATACTTTCTGCCCCCTTCAAGTCACATAATGCCGGATCGACCGAATCGCGGATATACCCATCGCGGCCGAAAAGCTCAAGGATGCTTTTTTTATACTGGGCCTTATCGAGGCCGAATCTTACAAACACGTTTCCGTCCATAAAACCAAGCTGTTCGGCTTTCACGAATGTGGTCCAAATATTCGCACTCACCACGAATCGCATGCGTTCATTGCGAGTGTCGGTCGCGCTGGATCTATTTTCCTTCACGTCCAACAACCGATACCTTCCCCCATTGAGGACGATCTCCTCAAGTTGTCCGGCGAAACGGACGATCTCCTTTTCAATGTTCGCCTTGTATTGAGCGATGATCATCGAAGCGCGATCTTTGGCATCCTCAGATGGACAATCCATGAGCTGCCCGATGCCCGACAGAATTCCAAGCAACGAGTCCGACGGGGGCGTAACGTAGTTGACTGCGGCGAACTTTTTTGGGGTAAGCGGGATGATGGTCGTAGTATATGGCCGCGACCCCATAGCTTCGAGCGCCGTGCGAAGGCTGCGTTCAAGCAACGTGATCCGATTCTTCTCGTCGGTCGCATCAATGATCGTCGCCGGGTTCAGGAGGTCGGGATAGAACCATGCAAAATTCCGCAGATAAAAAGCGCGAGAATGCGGCGTTCCGGTGGTGATAAAAAGTTGCTTCTTATTGAACGCCCGCCCCACACTCGCCCTATAGAGTTCCCCTATCGCTGCAGAATCCTGTTCTTTGACCGTAACGGAATGCACCAAGAAATTGACTGCCTGAGCAGAATGAGCCAGTTGCCGATAGAACAGGTTTGTTCCGCTTTTCGACCGGTCTATCCTTGCCGGAACGATTATTCGCTTGCGTCGAGGATGCCCCCACGCATAAACGAGGATTCCGATAATAAAATAGCCGGAAATGGCATAGAAGAGAATATGAAGCATATCTTTACCGTGTTAAGTAATTATATCATGCACGGGCAGGATAGGATGAAGCTCGAACAAAATTAAAAAGTGACGGCGGCCCCAAGGAATCGGGACCGCCGGATGATTGAACCGTGCTAGTAAAGCACTTTGATGGAGAGATACTGCACGCTCGGATCGCTCTCCTTGTCGTTGAAGGTGACCTTGATGTTCCCCTTCCAGGCTTTTCAAGCTGCCTGAATCCTCTCTTGATCTGGGGAATGCTCAGGCCACTGTCGCTCACGAATATCTTCGTGGTGAGAACATCGCCGTGAGACAACAGGTGGTTGAGAAGTCCCTCTTCGAGGATCCCTTGAAGACTCCTGGGAGCAACTTTTAGTAGTTGGGCTCTTAGAGCATCTTCAGAACGAATTTGCTCGCGCATAGCCCGTTGAAATTCCTCTGCTGTCCGAAGTTTGTCGCCAATGTGCTGATAGATCGAACCTGCCCGTATCATACTGTCCTCCAAGACGCAAAATAATTAATAGCATATTTATTGTATAACGTCAATATCAGCAGGCCATGCGCGAGACGAAGTTCGGACAAAACTAACACATTCTAATTAAATTCCACCAATAGTGGCAAATGGTCAGAAACAACATCTTGCAAAACCCTGAAGTCCTTTACTTCCACCGCCGGAGACACCAAAACGTAATCCGCAAATTTTATATCCTTGGTATACAACTCGCTTCGCGTAGAGGTAACGCCATATTCCTTTATTAGATTCCTCGCCCCCTCTTCGAGCATAGCCAGGCTCTTGGTATCCGGCGCGAGGTTAAAATCGCCGCACAATAAATTTTTTTCGGTAGTTGCCGTTTTAAGAAAGTGCTTAATTTTTCTTGATTGTTCGAGGCGCTCCTCGGTGTCGGTTTTCCCTTTACCGTTCCAAAGGCCATGTAAATTAGCGACGGTATAGTCCTTATTGTCGTGAGTGATTTTAAAATACTGCATGTTATTGCTGAGCGTCGTGCCATCTCTCCCCACCAGCGAATCCTTCCATCTGAAGACGAAGATATCGGCTGTTTCATTGACCGTTATTTCTTTTCGTATAAAGCCCGCGAGGCCGTACTCGTTGAACGTTGAGGGGGCAAAATATCCCTGGTGATCAGGAAGGGATTTCTCGATCTCATTGAAAAGCTCTCGCATGTTCCTACCCGTCCATTCGGTCTTCTCGGTCGCATGGTGGAATACCTCTTGCAAGAGAAAGATATCTACTTCTCGGTTTTTCTTAAAAAAATCAAGGATAATTGGCCCCGCTTCACCACCCCACGTATTGAGAGATATGAGCTTCATAATACAAGTATTTTAACCGAAATTTGAGGATAAGCCCAAATCAGCTATGATTCAACCATGTACGATTACGGCTATGTCATCGTCGTAAGTTGGTTGGTGCTTGTGACGGTATGGGTGTTAGGCTCCTTTACCGCCAAACGCGATGTTGGAAGCAGTCCGCGCATCGTCCGTTTGCTCTGGCAGATCCCTCTATTGGCACTACTGATCTACGTTCTGCGAAATCCGCATGACGATGCGTCCGTCCTCGAGCGAACATTCTTTTACTTCGACCCCGCGATCGGCTGGATTGGCGCACTACTAACCGTTATCGGGGTCGCGTTTGCGATCTGGGCGCGATTTAAATTGGGACGCAACTGGGGCTCAGGCACGAAAGAAAAGCCCGTGCTGGTAA
>CAYQFA010000026.1:0-13538 GCA_964416665.1 uncultured Candidatus Saccharibacteria bacterium | reverse complement strand
TTGTCCCCTTCTTGGAAAACATCAACGGCGACCGCATCGCCGAGGTTGAACTTCTCCATCGCCACCGGCTGGGAAACGCGGTTGCGAAACTCACGCTTTTTCTTGCCGAGCGACACCTGGACCGCCTCATAGCCGTCCCTTTCGTTCGTACGCAAAACTTCCACCTTATTAGGTTCTGCATGGACGACCGTAACCGGAACGACTTTTCCGTCCTTCCAAATTTGGGTCATTTTCAATTTCTTGCCGAGGATGAATGACATCGCTTTGAATAATGCCTTCCCGAATGCCAAAAATGACAGACATCGGGGTCGGGGCTTAAAAAAATCGGGGCTGGTCCCCGGAGTTTCGACGCAACCACTTAGCAAACCGCCCTTAAGAAGGGAGGCATTTCAGAAGAAACAAATTGTATCTTCCTACGCAGGTGATTATTGCCATAAACTTCCGAGGAAACCTTGGATACGATTATAGCAAACATGGTTTATCTGTCAACTGGGATACTATTTCCTCACCTCGATTTCGCCGAAGGCAGCCTCGCCACGGATGGTCAGTGTTACGGGACCGTCGCCGCCCTGGGCCTGGCGGACGTTTACGACGCCAAGAAGCACGGTGGCGGTGGAGCGCACCTTCCAATCTTTCGGAACGATGATCCGAACGCCGCTAAAAACGGACGATATCTCAAGGTCGATCTCCGTGCTGTTGGTCTTCGCCTGGGAGAGATCGATCTCGCCGCCGGAAAAGACCATAACAAGGTTTCCTCCCTTAAAACGTTTCGTAGTGAAAGATTTGTTGAGCCCGCTGAAGATCACGACCTCGTCAACGCCCTCTTCATCCGAGACGATCCTGGGGTCATCGATATGCCAAACGTCGGGCGCGGCACGGCCGGCGATCAAACGAAGGCCGACGGCGATGAGGATGACGGCGACGATGAAATTGAAGAACGATATGCCAAGGAGCGCGCTCGCGCCCATGAGTATCAATATTATACCGATGGTCAATTCTCCCATATTAGTGAGGGTTAGTGTTATTTATTGCCGAGACGACGGTCGGCGATAGCGAGCTTACGAGTGGCGAACCGGCCCTTACAAGGCCATAGAAAACGATCAACGCCAATATCGCAAGCGCGAGGAGGAAAAGAATGAACCGCGCAAACCAGTGGTGGCCGAGAATGATGCTCGCGCCCCACAGGATGAGCAGGATCGGCCAGAACGGAACGATCGCGTGCCAAAAGACCGGCGAGACAAATCCCATCGTATAGAGGAGCGCCAACGCTCCGACAAGCAGAACGACCAATCCCCCAAAAAGTCCACCGTCGTGATGATGGTCGTGATGCCAATCGCGCCGCTGCATTTTCCACTGTTCCCTTTGTTCGCGATGCTTCGCTTTCCACTCCTCTTTGCGGGCATGCCAGCCTTCCTTGTTCTCCGACGCGGCTTTGTCGTCGGTGCCATTCCCGCCATGCTCACCTGCCGCACCTACCTCCGCACCAAAAATGTGCACATGCTGACGCTGTGGCCCGGCTTCGTCGCTCTTTTGTGGCTCCTGTTTCTCCTCCTCTTCCATGGTTTCATTATATCACAAAGCGAAACCTCCTTTGTGATAACAAAGACCACGGGCCACCGATCGAAAAATCGTCAATTTGCTATACTGTTGGTATGAAATTGGTTTCTTTGACGCGTGGCATCGAGGTAAAGCGAGCCTTTGTCGCATCCCAATATATCCGCAGACACGGAATAAAAACAAGAGGTATCTCCCCTTGCTCTCAAAAGAGGAATTTGCAAGAAAACTAAGAAATGCGAAGGCCTATGTGAAAAAATTGAACGAGGCGCAGCTTGATCGCATCATCGCCAAAGAATATCCGCCACGACGCGACGCTTATAACAATGTTCAATGGCACATCGGCGTCGTGGCCACCAATGAGGTCGCAGTATGGAAAGGAGCGGGAGGACTGCCTATCGCGTGGACGAACGATTCCCTCTCCAAAACGGCAGAAAAAGTTTCCCTGGCGATGCAAAAGAATTCAAGACTTCTTAAAAGCAGGGTAAAACGATCGATCCCGAGGATTTTGCAAACTTCATCGGACGCCGTTCAAAAAGATAAATACCTGCTTCCCATCATTCTTCCCGGCGGCACCATCCCACAGTGCCGAAAAGGATTGAAAAAGTTAAAAGGAGATGTTGATGACGGCTGTATGCGATCCATCGCTCTTGCTGTAAGCGGGAAAAAGAAAATCAAAGCCTACATCGGAACAAGGTTATAGATGGTCTAGATAACAAAAAGCCCCTTCTTCAACCGTTGTGTCCTCACAGCAGGTTGAAGAAGGAGCTTTTTGTTATCTAGACCATGCGTATCTCGATATCCACACCAGCGGGAAGATTCAGGTTCGAAAGCGATTCGATGATCTTCTGGCTGGGGTTCAATATCTCCACCAGGCGCTTGTGCACCCGAAGCTCGAACTGCTCGCGGGCATCCTTGTGGACGAACGTCGAACGGTTCACGGTATAGTGTTTGATCTCCGTTGGCAACGGGATCGGCCCCGTCACCTTGGCATCATTCCTCTCGGCCGCTTCGATGATCTGCCGCGCCGAATTATCGATCAGTTTATGATCGTAGGACTTGATCCTGAGACGCAACTTTTGTGGGGTATCCGTTTTTGCCATGGATTGAAACTATTTATTGATCTTCGAGACGACACCGGCGCCTACCGTCTTGCCTCCTTCGCGGATGGCAAAGCGCTGCTTCTCTTCGAGCGCAACCGGCGCGATGAGCTTGACGTTGATCTTCACCGTATCGCCAGGCATGACCATTTCCATACCCTCCGGCAATGTCACCTCACCGGTAACATCAGTGGTGCGAATATAGAACTGCGGTTTGTAGCCCTTGAAGAACGGCGAGTGACGGCCACCCTCCTCCTTTGAAAGCACGTAAACCTCACCTTCGAATTCGGTGTGCGGGGTGACGCTTCCCGGCTTGGCAAGCACCTGACCGCGCTCAACATCCTCTTTCTTCAAGCCGCGAAGCAAGGCGCCGACGTTATCGCCAGCCTGACCCTGGTCCAAAAGCTTGTTGAACATTTCAATGCCTGTGATGACGGTCTTCGTTGTTGGGCGCAGACCGACGATCTCAACTTCCTCGTTCACTTTCACGACGCCGCGCTCAACGCGACCCGTGACGACCGTACCACGGCCTTCGATCGAGAAGATGTCTTCGATCGGCATAAGGAACGGCTTATCGAGCTCACGAACCGGATCAGGGATGAAGTCATCCATTGCCTTGATGAGGTCGAGGATCGGCTTCACTGCTGGATCATCAAGAGACGTCGCTTCGAGCGCCTTGAGCGCCGAACCACGAATGATCGGGGTGGTGTCGCCCGGATATTCCTGCTTCTTCAAAAGTTCGCGGACTTCGGCCTCGACGAGGTCGATCAATTCCGGATCATCAACCATGTCGCACTTATTAAGGAAGACGACGATGGAAGGAACACCAACCTGACGGGCAAGCAAAATGTGCTCGCGGGTCTGCGGCATCGGACCATCCGTTGCTGCGACGACGAGGACCGCACCGTCCATCTGGGCGGCACCGGTGATCATGTTCTTGATGTAATCGGCGTGACCAGGAGCATCGATGTGCGCATAGTGGCGCTTCTCGGACTGATACTCGGAGTGATGCAACGCGATTGTGATACCACGAGCCTTCTCTTCAGGAGCGTTGTCGATCTGGTCGACTTTCTCCTCCTTCTTCGCCAAACCCTTCATGAACAAAACGTGCGTAATAGCCGCGGTCAAAGTCGTCTTGCCGTGGTCAACGTGACCGATCGTGCCGACGTTCACGTGCGGCTTGGAGCGATCGAATTTTTCTTTTTCAGCCATAGTTTTTGTGTTAATGATTAATATTTTATCTGCGCGCACACTCCCCTTCAAAAAAAGAAAACCCTTTAAACTCCGGTAACCGTAACCAATCGACCCGACGTTACCTCGGCTATGGATTCGTACTAAGGATTATATGTCATAGTGGCGAAAGTTGTCAAATAGCAAAACCTAACCGCTTTGCCAAAAGAGCATCCAGATCGTCAAATCGCTTAAAAATGACCTCAAATTTATAATCTACCTCTGCAAATCGTTCTTCTGTGTGTTTTTCGAGAGATTCCATCCTCCTATCCAGGCCGCTAAATCCCTCCAACAACAGACGGAATTTGCCATCCAAATCCTCGTACATAAGACCTAATTTTCGAAACTCGGCATCAGAGCGCGCAAAACCCGCGCGCATTTCCTTACGAAACGCGGCGAAATTTTTATCCATTTTGGCGTCCAGGCGATCGATCCTGGCGTCCAAACTTTCCAATGAAATTTTTTCCGACGGCTTCTCGCTCATGCCCTTATTTTAGAAGCACACCGCGCGAAGTCAAAAGTTTTTTAATGATTTTTTAACAATCCCATAAAATGAAAGCTGCCACGGTTGTACTGTGGCAGCTTGCTGATGATGATTCCTCCGAAGCTAAGCTCCGAAGCGGAAGAATGTGTCGATGTCCGCCGTCTTCCAGTCGTCGGGGGTCCGCTCGTCGATCCAGGTGCTCCCGGTAGGATTCTCGAGCAATGCGATCACGAACCAGAACCCCACCAACACCACGGAGATCGAAAAAACCGACATCGCCCCCATCAATGCATGTTTGTACGCGATCAGGCCGATCATACTGAGGAACGGCACCGATAGCATACCGATCATGACATGTACCGCGATGGGCGGACGCTCGTCACGATAGCGGAGGTAGGCCCTTTTGTTCTTTTCAAACACGGCAGTGACGACCGCGTCGTACTTCTGTTTTGCCGCAGCGACCATCCACCCGATGAAAACACCGTAGATGACGCCGAGGCTGGTGATGGTCGCCCCGATCTGGACATCCTTGTCATCGTCAGAAAAATGATACCCATAAGACCACAGTTCATACCAAAGTCCCGTGATCACCGCAGCAACGAAGACGGTCTTGAACAACAATGCCGCATGCCGTTTGAAGGACCGCCACCTCCGTTCCGGATCGCTCTTTTTCAAAAGTTTCATACCCGCCACCGTTTCCTTTCTGCCAATATATTAATATAAATTGAAGGAATCGTCAATCCCGGTTACCGGTTCATCGCCCACACCCGATAGTTGAGGTACGAGGCGAAGGTCACCCAGGCGGCGTACGGCACGAGGAACCACGCGGCGAGCGAAGAAAGCGGCGCAATGAGCCAAATCAAAAGAACGATCGTGAGGTCGAGGAATAGGCATACCCCCACCGCCAAGCCGGTACGATGCCGGACAAAGAACACCCAGCTCCACGCCACGTTCACCACCGCGTTCAGCACGAAGAGCGACGCCACCGCGAGCGGCGCTGGCGCGCCATCCGGGAGATTCCACACCAAGAGCGCCGATAGGGCCGCGAGAATATAGAGCACCGTCCACACCGCGCCGATGACGCTCCCCGGCGGCGTCCATCGCGGCTTGCGGATCGTCTTGTACCACGTGCGCACCGACGCTACCGTCATTCGCCCACCAATAGCAGAAACAAGCACGGCAACGATCGGGATGACAAAATAGGAGAGGTGCATGGATCCAGTATACATTAAATTTTAATTAAATGATGTTTGACGAACGTAATGGGTTTACTATACTGAACGGGAATTGGGGAGTTAACCCGATGATTCCCGCTTCTTGTTTCACGCAGGAAGCGGGATGACTAATTTTAAGAACAATAAAGTTCGTGGAACAGTTTCTTTATAAGGCGGAAGTCAGAAACGTTTACGGTAACTATTTTATCCCGCAACCTTTTCTTATCAATAACTTTTGCCTGATTAAGCATTATCGAACTTTTCCGACTCGGTAATTCAAGGGGAACATACCAACTCCCTTTTTTCTCAGAACCCGTAAGCGGCAACCCAAGAAAAGAATTTCTCGTTAATTTTCTAAATACCAAAACCGGACGGGCAAAGCTGGTCCCTTTCCCATACACTTCCTCGCCGACATTAAGCCCGATAGCGCACCACCAAACCTCGCCTTCTTTGAAGGCAATAGCCGATTCCTTATCCCATAAAACGACGGTTACCTTACACCAATCCAACAAGGCTAAAAAATAATTCTTGATCATCCACAAACCCTACAACTTTATGTATTAAAAACTTCTAAAACTACAGCATCCTCCTCCCCCGCAGCTCCCGGCGACGCGCGCGCCAATCCGGAAGAACCTCAGCGACCAGCGCCCAAAAGCGACGCGAGTGGCTAAGCTCCGTCAAATGCGCCAGCTCGTGGACGACCACATAGTCCTGCAAATGCGACGGCAGGAACAGTAGCTTGTAATTAAAATTCAGATTCCCCTTCCGCGAACAGCTCCCCCAGCACGTCTTCTGGTCTTTGATGCTCACGCGATGATACGCAGCACCACCAAGGCGCGCATGGAATTGACCGATCTTCGAAAGAACCAGCGCACGCGCCTCCTCCTTATAAGACAGATACTCACGCCGGCTATACAAAGCAACCGGATCCACCGGCGGCAGCCCGCGAAAGAACGCGATCTTATCCATAAGCCACCGCGCGTGCCGGGCCACAAATCCCTCCCCCGCACGCGACCCAAACCACGCCGGCGTCGTGAGCACCACCGACCCGTCACGATGCACCGCAAGCCGCATGCGACGTGCGCGTGCGCTCCGGCGAAGGGTATATGGAATCGTCTCCGATTGAAAAGTAATCTCTTTTTGCATACTTAGTTATAGATTTGCATTAATCTCATCCCAAGTTATCCCCGTACATGCCTCGATCTCTCTCAGAAGATATCGCAACACAGGCTTAGGAAGGTCTTGCTGGATAGTGATAGATTTATTATTTCGAGGCCAAATTGCTTTGTAATGGCTCCCGTTGCCTCCAACCTTATTAATAACAAAACCACATCGCTCGAGAGCTTTAACAAATTTCTTTCTTTTTATTTCTCCAGGGAGATCGCTAGGCGAGGGCATATGCCTCCTGCTTGTCACCAACCTTAACGAGGCTCGCCTCATGTTTGTACGATGACGGGATTTCAAACGACGCGAGAATCGCATCCTCAACATTCGCATCAAGCTCCTCCCGATCTTTCCCGTGAGCCACAATGCTTCCGTACTTAAAATTCGTACTTACTGAAATAATGAGCCCGCCTTCCTTATGCTCCTCAAAATTGATCGGGCCGAAATGTCTGAAATATTTATTCAACTCAACGAGACCGCTCGGGACAGTTCCCTTCCCCAGTGCGGCTTTGACGATCCGATCTTTTGTAACTTTCAGGAGATTCATATCGCTTAGTGACTTTAGAATAACAATTTGCAGGCTTCACGTCAAAACCCCGCCGAGCCTCATTTCGACCTTTTGTTCCAACCATTGTATCAAAACCCACATTAAAACTATCTAAAATCACTTTCTCCTTATAAACAAGAACAGCACCATCGCAAGCACCGAAAGCATGTCCAAGACAGCAAATACCATATTAGAGTTCGCCGATGCCCCTTGCGCAGCAGCACCCGCCCAAAGATTCAACCAAAAACTAGGGCGAATGATCACATTGACCGCCGCAATAACAAATACCGCCATCCCCAACTTCCTATCGCCCCCATATAACGCAATCATCCCTAAAATCGCCGCCGGGATAGTAATAAAGATAACCGATTTTCAATCAAAATCAGATCAGCGCAAGAACAACGTGGCGCAGCAGATAAAATGGTGGAAGAAGAGATAACAAAAGCCCCCTACATTGCTTTTTGAGGGGCTGTCGGAGGCGGCGAAGGCCGCCGAGACGGAGCGCCCCGCCAGAAGGCGGGGACGCGTACCCGAAAAAAGCAATGCAGGGGGCTTTTGTTATCTCTTCTTTCCCTCGATGATCTGCTGCGCCACGTTGTTCGGCGCCGGCTCATAGTGATCAAATTCCATCGTAGACGAACCGCGTCCCTGCGTCATAGAGCGGAGCTCCGTCGCGTAGCCGAACATTTCGGACAGCGGGATCTGCGCGTTGATGACCTTCAGGCCCGGGCGGTCTTCCATTGATTCGATGCGTCCGCGCTTCGAGTTCACGTTGCCCGTCACCTCGCCCATGTAGGCTTCCGGAACGATCACCTGTACTTTCATGATCGGCTCAAGGATGACCGGCTTCGCTTTCTTGGCCGCATCCTGGAATGCCATAGAACCTGCGATCTTGAACGCCGCTTCAGATGAGTCAACCTCGTGGAACGAACCATCGTAGAGCGTTACCTCGACGTCAACGACACGGTAGCCGGCGACAATACCTTTCTCAACCGCTTCCTTAACACCTTTTTCAGTAGGATTGATGAATTCTTTCGGAATCGAACCGCCTTTGATCTCATCAAGGAACACGAATCCTGCGCCGCGCTCCAAAGGACGGACGCGCAGTTTGACGTGACCGTATTGACCGCGACCGCCGGACTGCTTGATGTACTTTCCTTCGCCGTCAGCCTCGCCCATGATGGTTTCCTTGTACGCAACCTGAGGACGACCGACGTTCGCGTCCACATTGAACTCGCGCTTCATGCGGTCGACAATGATTTCCAAGTGCAATTCGCCCATGCCGGAGATGATCGTCTCGCCCGTGTCCGGATCGCCCGCAACGCGGAACGTCGGATCCTCTTCAGCAAGACGATGCAACGCCGTACCCATCTTTTCCTGGTCGGCCTTCGTCTTCGGCTCGATGCGCAAACCGATGACCGGCTCCGGGAACGTGATCTTCTCAAGAATGATCGGATGCTCCGGATCGCAAAGCGTATCCCCCGTCGTTGTCTGCTTCAAACCCACAATAGCGGCGATCTCGCCGGAGTAGATCTCGTCCACTTCCTCGCGATCGTTCGCGTGCATGCGGACGATGCGGCCGATGCGCTCCTGCTGGCCCTTCGTCGAATTGTATACATAGGAACCGCGCTTGAGCACGCCGGAATAACAGCGGAAGAACGCGAGATTTCCCACGAATGGGTCGGTTGCGATCTTGAACGCAAGCCCAACGAAATTCTCGTCGTCGGTGAGTGCCACCGCAACCTGTTCGCCCGTCTTTTCGTCGTGCGCCATGATCGGCGGCATGTCTGCCGGTGACGGCAAGTATTCGATGACAGCATCAAGCACGAACTGCACGCCCTTGTTCTTGAGCGCTGACCCGCACATCACCGGGATGATTGTGTTCGCAATGACCGCCTTGCGCAACGTTTTGCGCAGATCGTCGAGCGAGATCTCTTTGCCATCCAAGTACGCCGACATCACCGCGTCATCATTCTCCGCGATCTTCTCGATGAGCTCGTGGCGATGCTTCGCGACTGTCTCCTTCATATTTTCTGGGATCGGTACTTCGATGATCTTCTCGCCATGATCGCCCTCGAAAGTATATGCCTTGTTCTCGAGCAAGTTCACAACGCTCTTGAAATCCGCCTCCGTACCGATCGGCAGCTGGATAGGAATGGCGTTCGGGGTCAATCGGTCGATGATGGACTTGAAGCTCTTCTCGAAGCTCGCGCCGATGCGGTCCAGTTTGTTGATAAAGCAAATGCGCGGCACTTTATAGTCGTCCGCATAGCGCCAGTTCGTCTCAGACTGCGGCTCAACGCCGGCAACGCCGTCGAATACGACGACCGCGCCGTCCAGAACGCGCAACGAGCGCTTCACCTCAACCGTGAAGTCGATGTGGCCTGGGGTGTCGATGAGGTTGATGCGATGCTCGAACTTCTTGTCGTGATTATGATAGGTGGGCGTCCAGAACGCGGTCGTTGCAGCGGACGTGATCGTGATGCCGCGCTCACGCTCCTGTTCCATCCAGTCCATCACCGTATCGCCCGTGTGCACCTCGCCGATCTTGTGCGAAACGCCGGTATAAAAAAGTACGCGTTCAGAGACGGTCGTCTTTCCGGCATCGATGTGGGCGATGATACCGATATTGCGGGTTTTTTCGATCGAATATTGTCGTGGCATGAATTTTAGTTATTTATTGATGATAACAATCGCGCATTTGCGCATTTTTATTGGCGAAAAGGTAAAGACATTGCCGAACCTTTTCTAGCGTGCAAAATGCGCGAATGCGCGATTTGCTTCTGCCATTCTGTGCATATCGAGCTTCTTCTTGATCGCCGAACCTTCGTTCTTTGAAGCGGCGATGATCTCTTCAGCCAACTTGTCGGCCATCCCCTTTCCTTTCTTCGCACGGGCCGCACCGATGATCCAGCGCAACGCGAGAATGAAGCGGCGCTCCGGGCGCACTTCGCGCGGCACCTGATAGTTCGCGCCACCGACGCGCTTCGAGGCGACCTCGAGGAGCGGCATGGTATTTTCCAAAGCGCGCTCGAAGACCACCATCGGCTCTTCTTTGGTCGTTGCCTTTATTTTATCGAATGCAGAATAGACCAGCTTTTCAGCGGTCGACTTCTTGCCGTCCTTCATAACGTAATTGATGAAGCGGCCAAGCTCGACGCGACCGAAAACAACGTCAGGCTGGTGGAACTTCTTGTATACTCGTTTCTTGCGCATGGTTTTGGAAAATTAAAATCCGGTTAAAATTATTTTGCCTTTTCTTTCGGACGCTTGGCGCCATATTTGGAACGCTGCTGTTTGCGGCCTTCGACGCCCGTCGTGTCGAGCACGCCGCGAACGACGTGATAGCGAACGCCAGGAAGGTCAGCCACACGACCGCCGCGCACCATAACGATGGAGTGTTCCTGTAACGCATGGCCCTCGCCCGGGATATATGCCGTGATTTCCATACCGTTTGAAAGACGGACACGGGCGACTTTACGCAAAGCCGAGTTCGGCTTCTTTGGGGTCGTCGTGAACACCTTTACGCACACACCGCGCTTGAAGGGCGACGTGGAATCCACCGGACGGTTGTGGATGGAATTGAAATAATATGACAAAGCTGGCGCCTTGGTTTTTGACTTCAAGGGCTTCCTGCCTTTTTTGATTAATTGCCTGATGGTGGGCATGATGTTGTGTCTCTTCAAAAAAAAGATTCGGAAGGTGGAACCCCACCGAACATGAAACGATTATAAGGCCAGTCGGTTCTCCTGTCAAATAATAAAAATGATAAAAGGGCATATCCGATATGGACAGCCCTTGATGTGAAAACCTCCGGGAGGTGAGAGCGGAAGTTAACCACTCTCACCCCCCTCGTGCGCGCCCGGCCCAGATCTGGGGTCTGATTGGCCGAAGGGCGCCGCATGGGCTTATGTCGTTCGAATAGTACGCGGCGGAAAGGCACACGCATGCACGATCGACGGACACAAGCCATCTTAATGTGTTAAAGGAGGTGGCGGGGAGCACTCTCTATACCGGAAGTTACCCGGTCGAGCTCGGACCCGCCTTTCCTCCCGCGCATCCATGGCCTTTGAGGTCATATATAAGGCCCCGGTGGATGCACTAGGATTCTGATCATGAGGATAGGATCGCCAATCCGCGCCCTCAGAACAGAACCCGTCTCAAACTAACGCCATCATAAATTGAAGGCCGGGTCTTGTCAATACCCTCTTTTGGCGAAGCGATGAGGAGTCTTATTGAGTGAGGTTCTCAATATACGCCCTTGTCTTCGCCCCGAAGTAGCCCGAGGCCGGAGTGATGCCGGCGTGTTTCTGGAACTCGATGAGGGCATTTTTCGTAAGGGCGCCGAAGGTTTGTGTTGCACCATGTATTTTCAGCTTCTGCGCGGCAGGACCGACGTTCTGCGCGATGAGGAAGAGCTGGAGCTGTTTCACATCAGTGCCCGTCATGCCAAGCTTGAGGTCTCTCGCGAAGACGAGGGATGAGGATGATGCACTGCCCGTCCCTGCTTCCGCTTCAAGCGCCTGGAGTTGGGCTTCCAGAGATGCGAGGAGGGTCTCCATCTGGGACACGGTCATGCCGGTGGTCGTGGTCGAGGATACCGGTGCGGGAACGAGATCGATTGATGCTTCCGCATTCCCGACGATACTGCCGCCCACCGCCTTGAACCGCACGGAGACGGTCTGCCCCCCTGTCTCCGAAGCGAGCGTCCACGGCATCGTGGTCACGTAAGGGATCCAGGTCGAACTTGCGAAGCTTGAGGTGTCCGAAAGTTCCATTGCATAGGCCTCTGTGCCGTAGAGGGAGAGGGTGACGCTGGTGGTCGGGGTCGATGTCGCTCCCCCGTCGATCGAAAGGTCATAGGCTGAACCGCCGCCAGACGAGACGGAACCGGAAGAACCAGTTGTGGTGGTGGGAGTCGAGGAAGACACCACGGGGGTGGTGCTTGAAGCAACGCCCTGAGAAGCTGCATTGACCGTAAGCGTATAATCCATAATGTCGGAAAAATCTCCGGTCGTTGAGAGGTTGTCGAAAATTTCGATCGAGAATGAACTACTCCCCACTGTGGTCGGCGTTCCCGAAATGACACCGGCCGAGGAATCAAATGATAAACCATCCGGCAAAGAGCCCGACAAGAAAGAGTACGAAACCGTCCCCTGGGAAGCGGTGGTATTTAGTTTAATGTTATACGAGCTACCAACAGTGCCGTCGGGAAGTTCAGGATCGATTACCCGCACAAAGGAATATTCCATAACCCGATTATTGTAGGTATCCGCGACAAAAAGACGATTGAAAAACGGATCATAGGTAATACCCGTAGGATTATTAAGACCGCTCTGGCTCGCCTCAGCACTGCCCGAAGCGAAATCGGATTGCCCCAAAACGCTCTCCGCGTTCTCGCCGTAGGTCGTCGTTGCATCGATGGTGGAGGTCGAGGCGTCGAAGACCAGGACACGATTGTTGCCGGCATCCGCTACAAAGAGACGGCTCGAAGCGGAATCATAGGCAAGGCCGTAAGGAGACATAAAGCCGCGCGAATTTATATCGTAAAAGCCCGAAGGAAAATATGACGTGAAGTCGGACTGCCCGAAGACATATTCCGCAGGCTCGCCGTAGGTCGTTGTCGCATCGATGGTGGAGGTCGAGGCGTCAAAGACCAGGACACGGTTGTTGCCGGCATCCGCCACAAAGAGACGGCTCGATGAAGGATCGTAGGTGAGATAATTGGGATAAGAAAGACTGCTGGCAGTTGTCTCTTCGCCCCAATCCGCACTTCCGTTAACATTTGAAACGAAGTCGGTCTGACCGAAGACATATTCCGCAGGCTCGCCGTAGGTCGTTGTCGCGCCGATGGTGGAGGTCGAGGCGTCGAAGACCAAGACACGGTTGTTGCCGTAATCCGATACAAAGAGACGGCCCGATGAAGGATCGTAGGCAAGGCCGCCGGGATAGTGGAGACCGTTGTAGGTCGTCGTGCCATTATTTGAAACGAAGTCGGGCTGGCCGAAGACGTATTCCGCGTTCTCGCCGTAGGTCGTCGTGGCGCCGATGGTGGAGGTCGAAGCGTCGAAGACCAAGACACGGTTGTTGCCGTCCGCTACAAAGAGACGACTCGATGAAGAATCATAAACGAGACCCGTAGGAGAAGAGAGACCTCCGGCGGTCGTCGTGCCATTATTTGAAACGAAGTCGGGCTGGCCGAAGACGTAGCTGGCGGACGTTGAGGCGATGCTATTCGTCGAATC
>CAYQFA010000025.1:0-13630 GCA_964416665.1 uncultured Candidatus Saccharibacteria bacterium | reverse complement strand
GTGCCCGGCTACCAGGCTGTAATTCCCGTCCTGATGCCCTGTGTTCGCACGGCGAGATAACAAAATCATCCCGTCACTGACGAAAAAGAGATACACTGCCGCAAATGGTTTAAAACGCTCGGTCATGATTATTTCAAAATGGTCATGTGCAAAATTTTCACCGGCGTATCCGGACCAACCTCGTGCCCGGGATAATATTCGCGGTACGCCGCATACATTGCCTCCTCGTTGGCGAACCGCTCGTGGCCTTCCCAATCGGCGTCGTCCAAATCTTTGATAGGCTTCAGGACAACCTCCGTAATGGTCGCGCGACCGAACGGCTGGAGCGTCGCTTTGTTCACCAACTCAACAACGTCCCCCGTCTGCAGATCTTTGTCGTCGAACAGCCGCCACGTCGTGGTCTTCTTATCATCAAGAATAAGCTGGGCGAGCTCGGGACGGAATTTAAGAGTTTTCATGTCAGTTAAGAACGAATGGAACATCTCTATTAAAACACACCGCCCGTTATAAAACAAAAAAAGACCCATCGCTGGGTCTTTTTTGTGGGATTCGAACACGCGCCAGCCCGACCTGATAATAAAATTATTGTAGCCCACTGAATATTTAAGTCAAATTGCTTTTAATGAATATTTAATCAAAGTATTGATACAATGCTCTGCGCGGTGGGGGCAGCATGGTTGCCGGGCCCGACCTGATAATCGGGATCCGCGGGGTCCGACTCCCCGTACCTCCACCGCCTTTTAAAAAAACTATTTCTTCCCTTGATTCTTTATGGAAGTTTGGGGAGAAGTCGATCCCAGCGCTATCTTATACCTTTGCCGCGTAGCGTCAGGCTGTTCTTCGACCACGACGCCGCGCTCGAGCAATTCGCCGCCGTTCGCCTCGATCACCTTCTGCGAGGCAACATTGTTCACGTCGCATGTAAGGATCACTTCGTTCAAACCGAGCTCGGCTGCCTTTTGCAAACCCAACGCGAGCATCTTCGTGCCATACCCCTTCCGCCGTTCGCTCGGCCGAACATCATAGCCGATAGTGCCGCCGAACTTTTTGAGTTTTTCCGTAAGCACGTGCCGCACCCCGATGCGTCCAATATATTTATCGCCTTCGATCAACCAAAAAATACTCTCGGGAACATATCCTTCCGGCAGATCCTTGCCCAAAGCCCTGTTCTTGAGCCGCTCCACCCACCCGTCAAAATCATCCCTTACGTTCTTGGCCTCTTCCGCGGACCATTCCTGCGCCGCCTCAAATTCCCCGACCGCCTCAAGATAGGAATCTTTGACGGCCGCGGTCGGCTCGGAAAGATAGGGCTCCGGCGCTACGTTCTTTTCGGGTTTGTTCTCCATGGTTGCCGCGTTACAGCGGATTCTCTATTAGTTCGTAGTCCTCCGGGAAGAAATATGCCGACATCTTGAAGATGCCGTAGGCGATATACGGTGCGGCGAGGACGTCAATGGAATAATGGACGTGGGCGAGAAGCACGGCGATGCCAAAGATGATCGATATCGCAAGGTAAACATAACGCCAGATGCGCTCGCGCCAAAAGATGAGCGCCATAAGGAACGGATAGCCGGTGTGTCCGGAAAAGAAGAATCCCCCACTGAGACCAAGGTCGGTATAGATCCGGTCAAAAAAACCCGTGTCGGGATTTATCTGGCCCGGGTAGATACCGGTATGCGTCGCCGCGATGAAGATCGCTCTCGTCGCGATGAAAATAGCCGATACTTTCAAAACAAAAAGGATGTAGCGGGGCTTGCGCGCGACGAGGACGATGCTCCCGGCAATTGCGGCGAGGGCGCCCTCAATGATGATGATGTTCAGGTTGACGACCGGAACATTGTCGAGAAAAATGTCATGGACGAAATTACTGGAAACGCGCTGCGAATATGACGCCGCATAGAACTGCAACGCCATCGCAAGTCCGAGTAGGACGAGGCCGAAGATCAACGACCGCAGGTGTTCTTTCGTTAAAAAAGATTTATAAGACATATCAAAACAATATCGTCTAAGTATACAATACTTTGTTTGTGCTGCGAAGCAGCACAAACAAAAGCACGGCATATTCAGATAATCTCGATGATCTTTTCCCGCGCGGTGTGGCCCGCGACGATCTTTACGCGCGACGGCGCAATGCCGAAATGTTTTGCAACGGCCTTTTCTACCGCACGATTTGCTTTGCCATCCGCCGCGCGCTCTTTTACGGCGACGACGAGCCGACCGTCTTTTTCCGTGACGCCTGCGACCTTCGCGCCGGGCTTAGCTTTGATGGAAATCTTTTGGACAGAGGACATTCTTTCCAGTATAGCATTCGGAGGTTAAATGTTGAGCGCCGGCGCGTAAGAGTGATACAATCTAGCTATCCATGGAAGAAAAGCTTTCCATTAAAAATCGCAAAGGGCAGAAGGTTGTGGCGCTGATCGAAAAACCCGGACATCGTCAAAAGGGACTGGTCTTTGTTATGCACGGTCTGAGCGGTTTCAAAGAACAAGCCCACATCGAACTCTACGCGAAGACGTTTCTCGCCAACGACTATGCAGCGGTGCGCTTTGATACTACAAACACTTTCGGCGAAAGCGACGGGGGCTATGAGGATGCGACGGTGACGAATTATTATGAAGACCTGGAAGATGTCATTGCGTGGGCAAAATCACAGCCATGGTATCAGGAACCATTTTGCCTGGCTGGGAGCAGCCTCGGAGCGCTTTGTGTCGCCCTCTATGCTGAAAAGTTTCCAGAGAGAGTGAAAGCGCTTGCGCCGACATCCACGGTGGTCTCGGGCATGCTCAGCATGCAATCGGAAAAGAACAGCAAACTTTTGGAAGAGTGGAAGCGAACTGGCTGGCGCATTGAGAATAGTAAATCGAGACCTGGCGTGGTAAAGCGACTGAAATGGTCGCATATGGAAGATCGCTTGAAATACGATCTCCTACCGAACGCCAATAAGCTCGCGATGCCGGTTTTGTTCATAGTGGGGAGCGAGGATGACACAACCCCGCCGGAACATCAAAAGATGCTTTACGAAAAGATCCCGGGCAGAAAGGAGATGCACATTATCGAGGGTGCGAAGCACACGTTCAAAGAAGAACAACACCTGAAAGAAATCGGAGCAATTATCGATCAGTGGATAAAGACGTTATAATAAATCTATGCAAAAACGCGTCGTCATCGTGCATGGGTGGGATAATAACCCGGAAGATGCGTGGTTCCCTTGGCTAAGGACCGAACTGGAAAAGCGCGGGTTCAAGGTCATAGTGCCGCAACTCCCCGACGCAGCGATCCCGCGCATAGAAAAATGGGTTCCCGCTTTGGCGCAGGCGGTGGGTACGGCGACCGAGCAAACCTATTTCGTGGGCCACAGCATGGGGTGCCAGACCATCGCTCGCTATCTTGAAACATTGCCTGACGGCCAAAAAGTGGGCGGCGCAGTCTTTGTGGCGGGTTTCTTCAAACATCTCAAAGGCCTCAATAAGAACCTCGACGAACAAAAAGTGAACGAGCACTGGTTCGGCACGCCGCTTGATCTGAAAAAAGTGAAATCACATCTCCCAAAGAGCGTCGCTATTTTTTCCGATGACGATCCTTGGGTCCCACTCGACAACCAGGACGATTTTCGCGACAAGCTCGGGTCGGAGATCATCATTCAACACGAAAAAGGCCACTTCAGTGGTCAGCGCGACAAAACGTTCGAGCTTCCGATCGTCCTCGAAAAGGTGCTCGCATTATAGATCCCAGATATCGCTATCCCGTCTTGATGAACTTCCCGACGATGACGCCGATGACGATCGCCGCGCCGCCGAGTATCATCATCTTCACGGCATGGCTCAAAACTTTCACCTTCACGATCTTCGCGCTTATGACCCCGACGATGCCGAGCGCAATAATAGAAAATCCAATGGATGCCCATAAGGCCATGGGCAAATTGAATATGAGATATGGAACGATCGGAATGAACGACGCAAGCACGAACGAAAGGAACATGACGACGCTCGCGACGATCGGTCCGCCATCGGAAACCTCCCCCTTCACCTCGTACTCCTCGGCGGATTGTTCGGAAAGGAAACTGCCGACCGCCATCGAAAAGGCTTCCACGAAGGCATAGACAATGCCCGTGAGAAGAATGCCGGAACGCCCGGTGCCGGCGACATCAATGCCCGCGAGCAATCCGACCGTCGAGACCAAACTGTCCGCGACGCCAAAGATAATATTGCGAAGATACAACTCTGTTTTCTTGACCATGCTGCAATGATAAGGATTTGCGTTATTTCTTGCTGAAAAGCCCCGAAAGTTTCAATTTCAAAACAAGGAAAAGATAGATGATTTCGAGAAGGCCAACGGTGTTCACAATAAGGATGATCACGAACCACCATGGCTGGCCGCGCCGTGCGGAATGCCATAGCGCCAACCCCTTCCAGAAGATGCTCCACACCACCAAAACCAGCAGCATAGGGCCGAATGCGTGGATCCATGTCGGTGCACCGATGCCTACCCCGTAACTTTGATTGAACATAAAGATTGTGTTTTTGTCAGTTGGAACGACCTTTCCCTGATTCATTATAGCATCTTCTTCTCACCACCACGCTCTATGTCGACCGCCGACTCCCCTGAAAATTTATTACGGATATACCAGCGCAAAATATAGAAAGTCGACAGCAGGGCAAGGGCGCCGGCGATGGCGTATTGAAGGTTGTCGACGATGCCGGCGACCGATCCGCCGAACGCGTTGCCGAAGAAATATCCAAGGAGCAACAGCCCGACATATTCGACGATCGCAACGAGCGCGCCGTAAGAAAAGAATTTGACCAGCGACATCTCCACCACTCCGGCGACGGCAACGAACGCCGCGGCGATGCCGTACGAAAGCTTCCCAACGAACATGGTCCGCGCCGGATATTTATCCCACAGGTCATGCACTTCCTTTATGTGCGATTCCTGAATATTCATCCTCGTAAGCATCCGCTTCGCAAATGCGGTCTGCCAACCGAAATAACCGGCATAGTACCAGGCCGCATCCATGATCATGTCGCGCGCGAAGAAGAACACCATCAGCCCGTAGAGGTTGAAGTAACCGATCGACGCGAGCGTACCGGAAATGAACGCCACGATCGGCCCCTCGACGATCGCGAGCGGCACGAGGATCCAGTAGCGGTATTCAATGATAAGGTGGGCAACGTGCTGTGGACTCATAAAGAAATAAAACTTTCCAAAGGGCCGGTGACGGCGCGGAGGACGACCTCATGCCTCAATGACCTTTCTTTTTTATAGCTTCCATAATACCATAAAATCGCCGCCGAAATGATATAATGAAACCATGCGCTCGATATTCAAATATAGCTGGATGGCGTTTTGTTTCCTGTTGAGCGGCGCGTTCATCTATGCATGGCTCTCGTTCAATGGATGGTATGGCATGCCAATGTCGGGATGGGAGCTGGTCATAACAAAGCTGCTCCTGCTTCCTTTCCTGATCGTCATCGTGATCGTTCTCACGCAAAAACACTGGGATACCATCACGAAACAGCGATAACGCTTCTGTTTTATTTTTGCCAAATAAAAATGGGGGCGGGTCGTGAGTTCATCACGCCCGCCCATGCAGCCAGTTTGAAAGACTGACCGCTAATTTGGTTTACCGCCGCATTGCATCTGCTCAAGCATCGCACGCACCATTTCCTCATCGAGCTCCTGATCGGACGGCTCGTCGTACGTAACGACATCCCCATGAGCGCGAACACCGAGACTGCCGTCGAGGAAATCGAACTCCGAGCGCACGGCGACCCAGAAAAGCCTGGCGATGGCCTCATATTGTCGCACGGCCCACTCGATGTTCGTGTGAAAGCTCAGGCAGTCTTTCTCCGTCCCACGGTTCTGCACGTGTTTCAGCATATGCCGTTGCAACGAATCACTGATCTCCTCCGCCATTTGCAGATGGAGACCCCACAACCGAAGCAGATCATCGGGCAGTCTGCCGATGACCCGTTCTCCGGGCTTAATGGTTCCGTCGAGAATGAGGTACTTTGCGGGCACCTCCTTCATTTTCCGTGGAAGTTCAGATAACCAGCGCATAACAGTCCCCTCTCGAGTTCAGAATTTGTTGCCTTGAATAATACCGATTAGCATTATAACTAATAATTTTGTCATTGTCAATCAATAATATTAGGCACAAAAGCTTACCAAATCCCCCCACTAGGAATATACTGTAAATAACACCTCTCAAAGACTTATATGTCCAATATCGAAAATCCAAACATGGAAGAAGTGTTCGCGGAAGGACCGAGGAAGGATTTTGTAATAGAGTTCCACCAGGGGGTGAATGAGCAATTGCTCAAAGAAAAGCAGCAGGAACGGCGAAAAAATCTGGAGCTCAGCAGCGAAAACAAAGTTCTTAACCGGCGCATCGCCGAGACGGAAGAAAAAGCAGACCATGATGCGTTGACGGGGCTTTTGAATAGAGAGGGGTTCGAAAAGGTTCTCGTTGAAATAAGAAAAACGGGGAGGAGTGGGGCGCTCCTTATGATAGACATAGATAAGTTCAAAGATATGAATGACACCTATGGCCATCCTATCGGGGATCTGGTCCTGAAGGCCGTAGCGAGGCGGCTTCAGGCAATGTGCCGCGAATTGGATATGGTCGTTAGATGGGGAGGAGAGGAATTTATATTATTCTTCCCCAACACCACCGCAGAAGAAGTGCTCAGAAAATTCACGCCGGAGGGTCAGCAAGGAAACGCCGCGATCAATATCAAATTCAAACGCTCGGACTCCAACATGCCAACGCCGGAGATCGAGATTAGTTTTAGCGGCGGCGTAACCGACTTGGGAGTGGATGAAAAATTGGACGATGCCATGGCGAGGGTTGACAAGGCTTTGTACCACGTCAAAGAGACCGGTCGCAATCGACTGGAAATGACGGGAAAGGGGCCAGCAACACCCTGAGGTGTCGCCTTAGTTACCGCGCAGAACTGCCATCCCTTTGAACTGTTCCTAAAGTGGATACAGTGTTCCCCTAATAAAATAAATTGGGGGTCTTGCCATAATTCAGCAAGACCCCAAAAGAAAAACATTTGAGATAAGACCCCCGCTCAGCGTGCCGCGTATGGACGGCAGACCTTCGCCTTGAGGTCAAGAAATCTGAGATAGAATGTCCTGTGCTCAGGAGGAAGATCGGAGACGGCCGGGACAAGGCCGGGCCTGCAAGCCAACAGCTTGTATAGCCCCGTATAGGATTCTTCCTGCTCCCGCCGCCTTGCCTCCCGGAACTCTCGCGAGCTTTCCCGTTCACGCTTTCTCGCTACTGCCCTTCTGTTGGCCTTTTTAAGGACATAGAGTAGGAAAAACCCAATCGCAGCGCCGAGTGCGAACGTCCACGCCTTCGAGAAGAGGTGAACCAAGAACTTCAGGATTGCGATCACGGCTTTGATGAGCGCCGTTGCCACGGCCATGATTATGGCCAGGTAGCTCAAGTGGAACTCAATTTTTATCCACGTGAGAAGAAGAAACAGCGCAAGGTAGATCGGCGGGTAGAGGAGATATATCCATCGTGACCGCTCCCGATATCCGCCCGTTGGAGTTTTCGCATAAGCAAACCATGCACTGTGCCAGGAGAGCCTATACCAGACGTCCTCAATGTCGTCGCGCCAGGGGTGAATCAAAGGCCTGAAATCGATATCGCGCATCCCACGGCATAGCAGAAAAGCGACAACGATCAGCCGGATGGTGGTTGTAATGACTGCCCAAATCCCGAAAACGGAAAGCTTTAGGGGAGCAGCCAATAGACGCCGGCGGAATGAGCATTGGTCGATGGGGGGATAATCGAATCCCGCGTTGACCAGGCGGCTCAGCCATGCAGGCGGTTCCGGAGGAAAATGCTCCTGCGGAACCACGACTTCAAGTTCGGCATCGCCAGACAAGGCTTGCACGAGATTAAAGTCGCCGCACGGGAAAGATCCTGCCCGAAATCCAGTGCGGTCTGAGTTCAGAAAGTTCCGCGAGTAGGACCGATGGTCGGCCTTCTCAAGGAAAACATTCTTCATCTCCGCATCTGGCCGATTGCCTACCGCGCACCAGACTACTTTGGCAAGTACCGTGTGATTGCCGGGGCGGCGGAAGTTGAGGAAGGCCATCATCTGGTCGATCGGCACGAGTTGCCGATCTTCCAGATCGGTATCCCCGTAGGCGATGACGAAAAGCACGTAGATGTTTGCGGCGGATTGCTTTTTCAGTTGTTCCGCCTCCGAACGTTCCAGGCACCAACGAACCGCGAGTACCGGGTCCGCTGACTCAAGATTCCCGCTGGGAACCAGTTTCATATCGTCCTACCCTTCTGCCGTTGACGGCGGAAAACAAACAAGATTAAAAGGTCAAAGACCCAACTTTTTATAGCAAAATATTGATGATTAGTCAAGTCCAGCGCCGAAAATCTTTTTTCCTAATAAATACAGCCCGAGGCCGGATAGTTTCCCACGCATTCAATTCTTTTAACGATGAGGGCACCCGGCCCAGCAGCACGGCCGGCGCATACCTTCTTTAAGTTCCGTACATACTCTTTCGACGTGCTGTTTTCTGGTTTCCGCCTTCTTAACGGAGGTGGTCCAGCAGATCCATTCATTACGTGCGAGCGGGGTGATGTCCTCCCACTTCGCCCGTGCGGCAGGATCGGAAATAAGAGCCCTTCGCAGATCCGATGGCACAGTATGAACGACACCGCCTGAGATTCCTTTTTTGCTCATAATGTTTATTCTACCTTTCTCTTTCCACCTATGAAAACGCACGGCAAGATACATCGAGAGAGGATTGCGCGCAAAGCCAAAAAAGGATATTTTTAAAGGTAATAATATGAAAACGCTTGGCGTTGATTGTGAGGGGGTCATTTTTCACGCACATCGCAGATCCGTACCCCGTTCTCTGGATAGTCTGCGGGAGATCGTGGATTCGGGACAGTTTGAGAATGTTTACATCGTATCGAAGGTGAACGCTTTTGGGCGCATCTATTTTCCGCTCCGGTTGCGTTTTTTGGGTTTCGAGCGCCGCACCGGCATATTGCGAAAGCATATCTATTTCTGCCGCCGCCATCGCGACAAGGCCGTTATCTGCGAGCGGTTAGGCGTCACCCATTTCGTGGACGATCGGCTCAAGGTGCTGCGTCATATGAAAAACGTTCCCTATCGCTATGCGTTCGATCCCAAAAAGCGGGACTTCAAAAAATACCCGGAGGCGATCGATGGAACGACTGTAGTGCAGTCGTGGGGCGAGCTGGTGCCTTTACTGCTGGATACCACCACAACCGCCTTAGCTAAGGGCGAATAATATCCCTGTCCACTGGAATGCTCTGAACCATTAATGACTTTAAGCCGCTGTTTTTACTCAAATATTCCCTGCCCCGCGTCGTCTTGTACGTTGCAGATGTTCGGCCGCCAACGAGGAAGATTGAGCGCAGACCATTTGGTTGCGCCGCCCTTAATACTATATGCTTCAACGCCTTTTTCTCTCAAAAATCCTGCGACCACTCTCGTCCGTATTCCCATGGGGCAGACAAGCAGCACTTTTCTGCCCTTCCATTTTTTCGAAAGTTTCGAGAGGTTGTCAGTGATGTCATGCGAATCCATGCGCTCCGATCCCGGCAAGTGAAAATGGACAAATTCGTTATACGGCCTGATGTCTACGATGGAAACATCGTCTCGCGGCGCAACATCGCCGCTTTCCTTGAGATGCACCCATGCCTCTTTCGGTGATATCGGATATGCCATTTCATAAGCATCGCTCGGTTCAATATCAAATGCCGGAGGCGCCATTTCGAAATCGTGCTTTTTGGATTTCATCTCCCCAGGCTTGTTGATCAGCAACTCCTCGTGTTCGATACCGGGAAAGTGCGATGTGTCAAGATATTCAAAATACTCATCGATGTATGGGAATGGGCTGTCGGGACAGACAAAAACGGCAACAATCTCACCGTCATCATTCCTTATGTCATCAAGCTTGCCCGCTTCTTTTTGCTTGAAAAGAAATTGTAGCAATCCCTGAAACGCGAAGCCGGAACTCGGCCCCGCAACAATGCCCGCCCGGCATAATTCCAAGCTCCTTTCAAACGATTCTTTGGTACCGACTTCTTCGACGTGATCCGTCGCTTGCCGCCAATCAAAAGCTATCTCTCGAAGCAGGTTTGGCGTCCGCACGCCAGGCACTGGATTATTAGGCAACCGCGCAACGCCAATTCTCATTATCGTGGATAATTTTTCCCTAAGATATCCGCCCGTTCCGACCATAGTGCCGGTGGTGCCAAGACCGGAGCAGAATACCGATACCCTGCCTTCGGTTTGTTCCCAGATCTGCGGTCCTGTCCATTTTTCGTGCGCTTGCGGATTCGCTTTGTTATCATACTGCCCCGGATTGAACCAGCCCTTCTTTTTGCCAATCTGCTTTGCCTTATAGATGCCGCTCTCTTTGTCACCGGGGTCGGGGCAAATCGGCTCCTCGTTCACCATGATTTCAGTACCGAAGAAACGAAGCATCTGAAGCTTGCCCCGCGTCACTTCGTGCGAAACGATCGCCTTGGTCTTCGGAATGCCAAACAACCTTCCGATTACCGCCAATGAAAAGACTGTGTTGCCGGAAGAATTCTCGATAAGCGATGTGATGCTGTCCAGTCCTCCGGCCCTCTCCCTTTCAAGAAGCATGTTGTATGCGGGAAGGGATTTCACGTTCGCAAGTGGTAGGAAGTTCATCAGCTTCGCGAAAATGCGAACGCCGTCCGCAACGAAGGGATTGAGGCGCGCGGGGACCTCCACAAGCGGCAACGGTGGGTTGCAATCGGGATTCAAGAAATCTTTTACCGCATCGGAGCCGCTGAAGACGTTAAGACGATTTTGGATTTTTCGCGTGTCTTTTCGCATGGTCATCAAAATTGAATGTTTCGTCTATTTGGTCGGTGATGTCGCCATGGCGCTCGGCGATAAAACCCTGCGCGACATAGCGGCGGTGAAGTTCGTAGAGTTTGTGCAGGCGCTTTTGATTGTCGGGAATAATCGAGAAAAGCTTCCTCTCAATGGTTTTGAGCAATGCTTTGTTTTCATCTTCCAAAAAATCGACATTAAGCGCTCCTCCCTCCTGATCCTTCTGTCGCATATACTCGGATTCCTTGAAAAGTCCGATCAATTTTTCTGCGGGTACGTGCTTCTTAATGAATTCCACGTCGGCTTCCGACCGCACCTTGTTACCGACCACGAATAAAGAATCGTACACACCCGCTTCTTCGGCGAGCTTTCGATACTGCTCAAATACTTCGAGACCTCGCTTCGTCGGTTCGACGGTCAATATCAATAAATCAAATTGCGCATGGAGCGTATTCGCAAACGCGTCCACGCCAGCGACCATGTCGGTCACGACGACGCCAGAACTATCCACGAGATGAGAGAGAATGTTTTCGAGGATGGCAAGGTTATTATGATAGCAGCTCGCGCCGATCTCCTCGCTGTCGTACGTCCCAACGACCAGCAACCGGAGGTCGTTATGTCCGGAACCGAATTGGACGAGGATAGGATCTTCCGAATCGTCCAAGTAGATAAGGTTCGATTCGGCGGTGGGCGGGGTGGTTTTGCGAAACTGCGCGAGGTCTTTGATTCGGTCATTTTTCCCCTTCAAGCGTGTTTTGATGGTTTTCGCCGCCTCAGGATGCGAGATGTGTTTTTCGATCGGCGGCTCGGCAACACCCAACAGTCCGCCGAGGTGCATGTTTAAATCAGCATCAACGGCGAGTACGGAATATTTCTTATTTATATATTGAGCAAAGAGTGCGGACAGCGTCGTCTTACCCGAACCTCCCTTGCCTACAAATGCGATTCTCATATTTTAAGCATATCGGTCTAACCGCCAAGGTCAAATTAGTTGCAAGTAATTCGCATTTAGATATAATGGGAAAATGCCAAAGATAGATGGTTTGCGGAGCCGATTGTTGAAAAGAATGCTCCCGACTTCAAATCGGTAGATATTCCCTGAAATAATAAAAACTATCAAGGAGTTAAGGGCAAAGAAATCTCGACGATAGAATTCCAATACTCCAACATGTTGCGTTATTAAAATTAATGACCAAACATTGTTGGCCATTAATCTCTGAAATTCCTGTTTTAAAACGCTCTCTTAGCGCTTCGCCCACTGGGGAGGGACAATTGCCTCTTTTTATGAGCCGAAGCGATAACATTCGCCCTCAAACACCCGACCCTCCCTTTATCGAAAGCTATTTCCTTTAATTGGAATAATGGCGACAAAATAGGTACGCTAAGGCTGCCGTCTCCCCGGCCGGATGGCGTCCACGCGGTTGGCAAACACCATGACAACATTAACCCAAGAGGAATATCAGCAGAAAATCGCCGACCTCAAAACGCCTCAAGAAATCGCAACTTTTGTGAAGGAATACACGATCGCCGAGGGCGAAAGCCCCTTGATAAAACGCGGTCGTCCCAGAAAGTTCATCGAACTTCCCACGCCATCCTCCAATGAAAGCTGGAAGGAGTTCGCAGGCAACGACCTCGAAGAAAAGGTCATCGCTCTCTACGCAAAGGGCCTCACGACGCGCGACATCATGAATTACGTGAAGGAGCATCATCATACCGAAATCTCGCAGGCGACGATCTCGAACATCACGGACAAAGTGTATCCGCTCATCAAGGAATGGCAGGCGCGTCCGCTCGCCTCGGTCTACGCCTTCGTCTATCTCGACGGCCTGCGATTCAAGGTGCGTGATGGCGGCAAGATCGTGAACAAGTGCGCCTACATCGCGCTCGGCATCAGCAGCCAGGGACAGAAAGAAGTTCTCGGTATCTGGATCGCTGAGACCGAGAGCGCGAAGTTCTGGATGGGCATCTTGAACGAGCTGAAGAACCGCGGCGTCGATGACGTTCTCATCGCATGCGTCGACGGTCTGCGGGGATTCTCGGAAGCGATCAAGGCGATCTATCCCGACGCCGAGATCCAGCAGTGCATCGTGCACCAGATACGGCATACGGTAAAGTTTATGCCCAATAAGGATCGCGAGCTGTTTTGCGAGGATCTGAGGACGATCTATGCCGCGCCGACCGAGGAGGCCGGACGCGATGCCCTGGAGAAGGTAAAGGAGAAATGGCCGCGCTACCAGCCGTACCTCAAAAGCTGGGAGGACAAGTGGAGCGAGCTTGCCCCGTTCTTCGCATATCCCGAAGCAATACGCAAGGCGATGTACACGACGAACGCGATCGAATCATTGAATCACTCGTTTAGGAAGGTGACGAAGACCACGACGGTATTCCCGCACGACGACTCGCTGGAGAAGCTCCTCTGGCTCGCGCAGGACGACATCGCGAAGGGATGGAGCAAGCCCGTGCGGAACTGGGGCGAGATCATCACCCAGCTCGTTATCCTCTTCCCGGGGAAAATCGAACTATAATCGGAAAATAAACTAACCGCTGACCGCGCGGGTGCTATCCGGCCGGGGAGTAGGCGTTTTTGCCGGTATGCCTCCACCACCTCTATGACCTCATATTTGTCCAATAAATCCGCTACCGATTATGGAGATTTCTTCTTTCATATGCTATGGCTCCTTCACTTTGTACACCACGAGCGTGGCGGTTTCCATGACGGGCTGTAGTTCGGGGTTCGTTCCCATCCCGAT
>CAYQFA010000024.1:0-13915 GCA_964416665.1 uncultured Candidatus Saccharibacteria bacterium | reverse complement strand
ACCGGGGACCTTTGCTTTACGAAAGCACTGCTCTACCAGCTGAGCTAAGGTGGCGTCCCGCTACACGCGCGTCGAAACAACACTCAAAAATATACCGAAAACGGGCTGATTGCGCAACCTTAAGGATGCGCGGCGGTCCGCTCAAAGCGCGGCACTTCCTTCCCGTCCACCGTCACGGTTCCCAAGAACATCGCGAGCGGACGCACCCAGATCGCCTTCGGACCGAAGTCGGGCGAATCGTATAGCGCACGATAGATCACGATGTCCTCAAGCGTCTCGGTATGCTTGCCAACACCGACGATCTCGTAAAACCTGTCTTTATTCTTATAGTGCCGATAAATATCACCAACAGCGGGAGTGGACATTGCTATGATTATACTCCAAACACTATGGATCTGCCGATGATCGTGCGATTGCGGTGGGGGTGAGATTCGAACTCACGATACGGTTTCCCGTATGACAGTCGTTCGCCAAAGGCGAAGATGCTATAGATTTATCGTCAGAGCGGAGGCGGAAGGATTCGAACCTTCGATGCCATTGCTGGCATAACGGTTTTCAAGACCGTCCGTTTCAACCTCTCACGCACGCCTCCGCTCTGACGACACTGTTGCCTTAAACCGCTCGGCCACCCCACCTCTGTGGACCCACGGGGAATCGAACCCCGACCTCCTCCATGCCATGGAGGCGTAATACCATTTTACTATGGGCCCATTTTGCTATCCGGCGCACCAACGTCTATAGTATAGTAAATCAAGAGCCCTCGTAGTTCAATGGATAGAACAAATCCGTCCTAAGGATAAGATGGGAGTTCGATTCTTCCCGAGGGCACAACCAGACGGCGCGAGACTTGGAAATATCAAAATGCTATCATAAGGGCATCCCATGAAGAAGAACTTGCCGCTCATCGCCGGCATCACGATACCGCTCTTACTGATCCTTTTCGTCGCCGGGAGCATCTATCTGCCGGGGCTTTTTACAAAACCAAAATACAATTTTCTCTATGTGAGCGGCGCCGACTACGGCCCGGCGTATTTCGTCACGAACGGCCAGTTGAACGAGAACATCACCACGAGCACGCTGAACATCGAGAGGGAGTATCCCACGGGAAGCCAGCCACAGCTGTTCTTATATGACGTGAGCAAGAACCAGAGCGAGGAGATCTCGTTCGCGGATGCGCAAAAGCTATCCCTCAACACGAACCCACAATCACCGGACGGGTTCGAGATCGTCTCGGGAAGCGGCGGCGGCGGATTCTTCCCGTTCGCCTACTCGCCGAGCGACGGCTATAACACGAAATATCTTGAGGGTCATAACGTAAGCAAAAGATTGAACATCCCAGATCAGGGAAATTACTACTACAATTTCACTTTCCTCGGCTGGATCACTAATCAATAATCAATCACTCGTAACCACCATCAACTATCACCCACTATGGAGAAAAATGAAGCGGTCCAATATATAAAGGAGGTCGCGGCACAAAAAGTCCTTACCAAAGAAGAGGCCGTTGCGGCATACGACGAAGGCGCAGGAACCAGGCCGGGCAGTAAAGACCTTGTTCTCATAAAAAAACTCGGCATCGCGGAGATCCTCTATTATATCGGCGGCGCAATCGTTTTCCTCGGCATAGCCATTCTCGTCTGGCAGAACTGGTCAACGCTCAGCTTCCCGACGCGATTGATCGCGACGCTCGGCGCAGCGGTCGGGGCCTACATTCTCGGATACATCTTCGGCCGCGAAGAAAAGTTTGAGACGATCGGATCGGCGTTCTATCTCATCTCCGCGCTCGTCCTGCCGATCGGTCTGTATGTTCTCTTCGATAACGCCGGCTTTGATACCGGCAGTGCCGGCGTGCAGAGCCTCATCTCCGGAATAGCGCTCGCCGTATTCCTCCTCTCGTACGCAGCGCTGCGCAAAAATATCTTCACCCTTTTCTCGATCATTTTCAGCACATGGTTCTTTTTCGACCTCACGAACTTTATGGTCGCCGGCAATCCTCTCTTCGGCTGGAGTTTCTTTGAATATCGCGTGCTCGTGGCCGGTATAAGCTACCTCCTCATCGGCTACGCCTTCAGTAAAAGCGAAAAATCTTCCCTCTCGGGCTTTCTCTATGGCTTCGGAATCCTCGGATTTTTAGGCGCGGCACTTGCGCTCGGCGGATGGTCCCCTGCGCAAAACGTTTTTTGGGAGTTGATCTTTCCCGGACTTGCCCTCGCCACATTGTTCACGAGCGTTTATCTTAAAGCAAAGTCATTTCTCACGTTCGGTTCGCTCTTTCTCATGGCCTACATCCTGAAGATCACCGGCGAATATTTCACCAGCGGATTGGGATGGCCGCTCGCCTTGGTGCTTGCCGGCCTGATGCTCATCGCCGTCGGATATCTTTACGTCTACCTCAAGAAAAAATATTCGCTGGAATAGCGCTCCTGTTTGCTTTTTCTCCCAAAAATCTTAGAATCATAAGCGACCTGAACAACCATGGAGGGTTGGCAGAGTGGTCTAACGCGCCGCACTCGAAATGCGGTTGGGGAGAAATCCCCTCACAGGTTCGAATCCTGTACCCTCCGCGATAATAAAAAGAAGGATAGATGTTTTCAGCTCGTGATAAGAATAATTCGCTGAAAACATCTATCCTTCTTTTTATTTTTCCTGGTGAGCTGCAGCCCGATCCTGCGCCTTACTTTCACCACACGAACGGCACCACTGCCTTCGTCCTTTTTTTGTACTCCGGATACTGGTTCGGAAAAAGCTGCGACATATAGCGCTCTTCGATCGGAACGCGATAGAAAAAGTTCGCGCAGAAGATGATAAAAACGGCGAACCATATGACGCCGCCTACCAGCGCCGATCCGAGGATCGCGGTAAGCATGCCGGTATAGATCGGGTGGCGCACAAAGCGATACGGCCCGGACGTCACGAGCTCGTGCCCTTCCTTCATGGCCGGCGTTCCACTCCAATTTTTGCCCAGGCACCGCCGTGCCCAGATCGCAAACGCAACGCCCGCGGCGCAAAGAACAACGCCGATCAGTTGTACCCCTTCGCCAAATCGATATTCGGAAAACTGCCAAGAGGAGCCGACCTGGAATAATATGACGACGATGACCGCGAGGAGGATGCGGATGCCGGCGTTGCGCCGCCATTCTTCGTTCCGGATATTCTTCTTAACTCCTATCGCGGAGAAAAGCCAATACAGGGCGAAGATGATCCAAAAGATAACGACGAGGGCGTTGAAAATTGCCATAGGGAAAGTCTAACATACGCTATGCCTGGAAAAAACGCACGATCACATACACCGCGAATGTTATCGTCGTAATAAAGAAGCTGACCGGATACGGCAAGTAGAACGAGATGAAAAGCCCGATCCAGGTGGCGAGAAGCGCGATGAGTACGGAGATCGCGATCCCCTGTGCGGGGCGCCGGACGAGCCGCTGAGCCACCGCGGCGGGAGTCACCATGAGCGCAAAAATAAGAAGTACGCCGACCACCTGCACGGCGATGGATGTTGCGACGGCGACGAGCAACATGAAGATGACGCCAAGCCAGAAGATCGGCACGCCCTTTGCCTCTGCCACGTCCTCATCAAGAGAAGTGAACAATAACGGGCGGTAGACAGCGGCAACCACCGCGAGAAGAACGATCCCCGCGATCAGCGTGACGAGCACATCGCCGCTGCTGATGCCCAAGATTTCTCCGAATAACAACGAATATGCCTCCGTCGCGTAGCCGGAGTACAGACTGATGAAGAGGACGCCAAGGCCGAGCATGAATGCGAGCACGGTACCGATCTGCACGTCGCGACTCGCGGCTTTGCGACCGAGCGTCGCCATCGCAAGACCGCCGCCGCAGGTGAACACGAGCAATCCGGCGAGCGGATTGATGCCGAGCAACACCGCTCCGGCAGCGCCGGCGAAACCGATATGGGAAAGCGCGTGCGCCGCAAATGACGATTGACGCAGAACGATGAAATAACCGATGATGCCGGCGATCACGGCGACGATCGTCCCCGCCTCGAACGCGTGCCGCATGAAATCGTACTGCCACATGGATTGCAGGTCGCTCAGAATATTGAAAGTGAATGCGGTGCTATTCATGATGATGGTGGTGATGCTCATGAGTCGGCTCTTCCATCCCAACGATGGCGATCCGCCCGTGCGAATCCTTCAACACTTCGATAGGAATGTCGTAAAGCTTCGTGAGCGACTCCGAGGTAAGCACGTCGGCCGGTTTTCCGGTAGCAACATGACCGTTCGCAACGTAGATCACGCGGTCGAGCACCGGCAAAAGCGGATTGATATTGTGCGCGATGAGCAGTACGGTGATGTGTCGCGAACGCACCACGTCATTGATGAGCCGGACAAAATCCGACTCGCGGCGCATATCGAGGTTCGCGAGCGGCTCGTCGAGAAGGAGAAGGTCGGGTTTTCCGATCAACGCTTCAGCAAGGAAAACGCGCTGCAGCTCACCGCCCGATAGCACGCCGAGGGGGCGATGCGCCAATTCCTCCGCACCGACGGTCTTGAGCGCGGCGAGCGCTTCCTCGGTGCCTTGTGCCGCAGAGCCCATTCCCCAGTGGTTGCCATCAAGCCCCAGACGAACAAGCTGAAGCGCCTCGATCCCCATTTCGCTGTCGATCGGGTGCTGTTGCGGCACATAACCGATGCGCGAATTGCCGCGGCGCGGGGCGGCGCCGAAGACGGTGAGCGAACCGCCAAGCGGCTGCGCCAGCCCAAGCAGCATGCGAAAAAACGTCGTCTTCCCCGAACCGTTCGGACCGAGTACCGCGACGAATTCACCATGGCCGATCGAAAAATCCACATCCTGCCAAACAGTATGGGTCGGATATCCCCCTTTCAGGTTTTTTGCGACAATAACATTTGCCGGCGCGCTGTCCATGATTACTATTGTACTATTTTATTTTTGTTTGTGGTCCACCCCACCCTATCCGCTATTGTCCGAGCGCCTGTGCGTTGAGCGCATTCTGCAATGAAATAAGCTGCGCATTCATCCACTCTTGAAATGGAACATCCGGCGGCTGGATCGTTTCCGTTACGCCGACGATGGGAATGTCCTCTTGGGCGGCAAGCGCCTTCATACTGTCGGTGAGCGGCGTCACTGTCTGTTCGTTGTATACCAAAACTTTGACCTGACCGGACTTGAGTTGTTCTTCAAATTGGACTACGCTCGCTGCGGGCGGATCATTACCCTCGGCGACCGCCTCAATGAACGCCGGTGGCGAAACAAGATCAAGTCCGGCCGCGTTCGCAAGGTAGGCGAAAATATCCTCCGTCGCGGCGACCTTCGTGCCACCGAACTGCTGCTTGATCGTCGCGATGCGATCTTGATACTGCAAGAGCGATGCCCGGAGTGTCTGATACTGCGCCTCGTAATAGGAGGCATTCGCCGGATCGAGCGCGGCGAGGTCCTGCTCCATCTGCGCCGCCGCCGTGTTCACATAGTCCGGATCGTACCACAAGTGCGGATTGTCCCCTTCTTTCTTGCCTACTAAAACCGCAACGTTCAACACTTTCCGATCCGGCACCGAACCCGCACCGGCGTTCAGAAGCTTGTCCATCCAGCTGTCGTAGCCCGCACCGTTCTCGATCACATAGCTCGCGCCGGCGACCGCGCGGGCATCAGCGGCGTTCGTCTCGTATTCATGCGGATCGGCGTTCGGATCGGACACGACGCTCATCACATGCACGTGCGAACCGCCGATCTGCGATGCCAGACTGCCCCAGAAATTTTCCGCAGCAACGACCTGAAGGACGCCGGACTCCTGGACACCGCCGCCCGTCGGCGGCACCGATCTTGCGCCCAGGAACAACAGATATCCCCCCACGAGCACGACTATGACGAAAATAATTATGAACGAAGCCTTTTTCCAAGCCATGCGTTCATAATATCGCTATGCGCGGTGACGTCAAGTTATTTGCAAATAATTTGCATTTAGATAATAATGGGGAAAATATGGTAAAGGGGCAAAATAAAAAGAGTGGGGCCGATCAATTGAAAACGGCGCTCAGAAAAAGCGGATACAAAGCCACCGGCGCTCGCGTGGCGATCCTTGAATATTTCAAAAAGAATCCCCGCCCGCTCTCCGCCCAACAGATCGTCGATAATTTGGGAACGGGCATCGACCAGGCAACCGTATACCGGACCCTTAAATCATTGAAGGAGAAAAATATCATCCGCCAGGTCGACCTGCGGCACAACCACGCGCACTATGAATTCGCCGATCTTACCGAACACCACCACCTCATCTGCACCCGCTGCGGCAAGGTCGAGGACGTCCATCATTGTGACATAGAGAACATGAAGGCGATCGTTCTGAAACAGTCAAAGCATTTTACGGAGATCGACCAACATTCGCTTGAGTTCTACGGGATCTGCAAATCGTGTGCCAGAAATAGTTGACCCACCGTTGCAAATGCAGGAGTGGCGGCCTTACCCAAAAGGGGTATGTCGGAGGCGCGTAGGCGCCGAGACGTAGCGTGTTTTCAGCAGAAAACGACGCGACCCCTTTTGGGTAAGGCCGCTCCTGCATTTGCAAGGGCAGGTCAACAACCTTTATACTGACGATATCAATTCCATGCGACGCGAACACGAAAAGATCTATATTTACGGCAAACACGCCCTCATCGAGGCGCTCACGAACGCGCCCCATGCGGTGAAAAAAGTGTTCCTCTCGCCGGAGGTGAACGACCCGGAACTCCGCGCACTGCTCAAAAAGCGTGGACTTGTGGCGGCAATGCTCAAGTCGAAGGAGATGTCCCACATGGTCGGCCGCGACACCGCACATCAGGGTGTCATTGCGATCACCGACCCCGGTGCGGTCGTCGTCGATTTCGATGATTTCCTGCAGTCGCTCACGATCACCGACAGTACGATGCTCGTCCTTCTCGACGAGCTCACTGATCCGCACAACGTCGGCGCGATCATCCGCTCGGCGGCGGCGTTCGGCGCAGCAGGTGTCTTACTTCCCGTCCACAATCAGGCGCCGATCACCGGCGCCGTCGTAAAGTCATCCGCCGGCATGGCGTTCCGCATCCCGATCGTTTCGATCGGCAACGTCAACCAGACCGTTGACGCGCTCAAAAAGGAATTGTTCCGCGTATGCGGGCTTGTCATGAACGGCTCCGTCAATATTGCCGAGGCGAAGTTCGACGGACCGACGCTGTTCATCGTCGGCAATGAAGGGAACGGCATCCGCCAGAAGACATTCGAACGGTGTGACATATCGCTCCGCATCCCGATGGACGAGCGATGCGAATCATTGAACGCTTCCGTTTCCGCCGCGGTCGTGCTTTACGCGTGGAGCATCAAACACCCGGACGCACTGAAATGAAACAGACCGATCTCGTGGCCGACGGCTGGAAGGATTACGAGCTCCTCGATTCCGGCGATAATAAAAAACTGGAGCGTTACGGGAGCTTTGTGATCATCCGTCCGGAAACGCAGGCGATCTGGAAACCGCTGCGACCTGAACTGTGGAAAAAGGCGGACGCGGAATTTCGTTTTGAGGGCAGTAAAGGATCGTGGCGCGGGAAGAACGCGCCGGAGCCATGGAATATCTCATGGAACAACGATGTGCGATTTTCATTGCGGCTCACATCATTCAAACACACCGGCGTATTCCCCGAGCAGGCGCCGAACTGGGAATGGGTCCAAGAGCGCATGAAAGAACTTCATCAGCCGAAGGTTTTGAACCTTTTCGGTTACACCGGCGTTGCGAGCATCGTTGCCGCACTGCATGGCGCACAGGTAACGCACTGTGATGCCTCGAAACAAAGCAACGCCTGGGCCCGCGACAATGCCACACTCTCGAACGTTCCCGATGGCGACATCCGCTATATCACGGACGACGCGTTGAAATTCGTCCAGCGCGAACTGCGCCGCGGTGCAAGCTATGATGGCATCATCCTTGATCCACCGGCCTTCGGTCGCGGTGCGAACGGCGAAGTGTGGCACATCGAGGAAGATATTGTCGTTCTATTGGACGCACTGCAAAAACTGCTCGCCAAAAGATCCGGCGTATTCTTTCTTTTGAATGGCTATGCCGCCGGCTATGCGCCGCAGTCGTTTCTGCAATCGGTACAAAGTGCTTTCCCCGAGGCGAAAACTGCGGATGGCGAGTTTGGGGAGTTGCACATAAAGGAAAGTAGCAGCGAGCGGCGCATCCCCGCAGGTATTTACGTCCGTTTCGTATTATAATAAGAGCATGAACATCACCAAGTTCGGCCACTCCTGTCTCTTCATAGAAGAGCAAAAGTTGCGCGTCGTCGTGGATCCCGGCACGTATTCGACCATGCAAGACCGATTGCATGATGTTGATGTCCTGATCATCACCCACGAACATGAAGACCATTGCGACATCAAATCGGTGGCAACGATCGTAAAAAACAATCCGCAGATAAAGATCCTTACGAACAAAAGCGTAAGTGACAAACTTAAAAAGGAAGAAGGCATTGCCTCGCAGATCGTCCGGCACGGCGACGTGGTCCGCGAAAAAGATATCGCGATCGAATTTTTTGGACGCGAGCACGCGATCATGCATTCGTCCATCCCGCCCGTTGAAAACGTCGGCTATTTTATCGCCGGCCGCTTTTTCTATCCCGGCGACGCCTTCACCGACCCCGGCAGGCCTGTGGATATTTTGGCGCTGCCCGTACAGGCGCCATGGCTCAAGCTGCCGGAGGCGATCGATTATGCGCTCGCGCTCAAGCCGAAGGTCTGTTTTCCCGTCCATGACGGTATCATGAAAAATCCCGGGTCGACCCACGCCATTCCGAAAAAGATCCTGCAAGAGCACGGCATCCGTTTTGAAGTGCTGGAGCTGGATATACGGTACGAATTCTAACCATGGACGACAAACGCGTCATCAAGATAATAAAAAAAGTGATGCCGGCGGTGGTCTCGATCACCATTGCCAAGCATCTTGAGGACCTTGAAAAGGAAATGCCGAAGGAATATTACCCGGCGATTCCCGGCACGCCGGCTTCGGCGCAGAAATATAAGATCCCGGAATCGATGGTTGATGCGCATGGCATGGTACAGATCGGCGGCGGTTCGGGATTTGTCGTCGCACCGAACGGCCTCATTCTCACCAACAAGCACGTCATCAGCGATTCCAACGCCGAATACACCATCATTTTGAGCGATGAACGCACCTTCATCGGTACGGTCTTAAGCCGCGACCCCATCAACGATGTCGCCATTTTAAAAATTGACGCGGATGACCTCCCCTGTCTCAAGCTTGGCGACGCGACGAAGCTTCAGCTCGGGCAAAGCCTCATTGCGATCGGCAACGCGCTCGGCATCTTCCGTAACACCGTTTCCGTCGGCATCGTCTCCGGCCTCTCGCGCGCGATCACCGCTCAGGCCGACCCCGATGCGCCGGCACAGGAAATGCGCGGCCTCATCCAGACCGACGCCGCCATCAATCCCGGCAACTCCGGCGGCCCGATCGTCGACCGCGATGGACGCGTCGTCGGCGTGAACGCCGCCATCGTCTCCGGCGCCCAGAGCATCGGATTCGCGATCCCGGTGAACGCCGCGCGCCGCGACATCGACGATCTCCTCAAGTTCGGACGCATCCGCCGCCCGCTCCTCGGTGTCCGCTATATCATGGTTGACGACGATCTGAGAACGAAAATGAACCTGTCGGTGAATTACGGCGCGCTCGTCCTGCGCGAAAGCCAGCACGACTATGCCGTCATCCCGGGAAGCCCCGCCGAAAAAGCGGGGGTCAAGGAAATGGACGTCATTCTGGAATTGAATGACCAAAAACTCGATCGCAATCACCCCATCCAAGACTTTTTAGAGAATCTTAACGTTGGCGAAGAGGTGCACCTCCTGCTCCTGCGCGCGGGAAAACAATTCCCCGTGAAGATGGTGCTCACTGAAAGGAAATCGGTCGCTTAAAGCGCGGCGCGCATCCTCAGTACGAGTAGAGATCGACCAGAAGCCCGTTCTTGTCGAATAGCTTGACGACGTCATGGTATTGATCGACGACATTCGATCCCGTCCATACCCAAACCTGATTGCTCAAGAAATTGGGATCGCTCAAGTGTGAGGTGAAGCACGATCTATAATTAAAATTATTCTCAAGATAATCCTGGCACGCGTAATCGGTGCGCGGGATGTTGGGACTCGACATGTTGGGCTGCTGGCACGAATTGAGCGATTCGATATAGTCCTGGCACGCGCCGGTAAAGTTTTGTATCGCCGAACGATCGACATACGGACAATTCGTCGGGAGCGCCGGATCGGAGTTCACCATGTGGGAAATATATCCGATGCATTCATTGAGCCGTAGATTGATCGGCGCCGAAGATGAATAAAGGGAGACCGCATCGTTGTTGTGCATGACAATATCGGTCGGCGACGTGAGCCCTGACGGGTCATAAAGGTTTATCGCCTGCGGGATATACTCTTGGCCATTTTGTGTTTTGATCTGCCAACCGGTGATGTCAACGTTTTCATTGGCATTGAGAGAGGCATCGAGAGCGATCGTGCCGTAAGAATAGCTTGTACCCGCGGAAATGCTTTCAAGACGGATCTGATGGAAATAGGGAGAAAGCTGTGCGACGGTGAATCCCGCAGGAATTTGAGAAGGATCAATGACGGGCACCGAACTGGACGCCGGTGAAGTGATCACGGTCTGCGGCGGCGGAGTTTGTGTGGCAGGAGGAAGCTCTTCCGGAACGGCCGAAGGATGTTGGGATGAAAGCGAAAAATTGAACGCCGATGAACTTGCGATGGTACCGAACCATGACGGCAATCCCAACGCCTTCGGATGCACGGCGACTTGATAGACAAAAACACCAAGGCCGAGGACAACCACAATGATAATGACGGTGATGACTTTGCCTATCATAATGGGTATAAATTTTTCCTTAAAGGATCATTAAATGACGATGTTCACCAGTTTTTTCTCGATATAGATAACGCGCTTCGGTTCCTGGCCGTTCAGCATGGCCTTGACCTTGGCGTTCTCGAGCGCCAGCTTTTTCGCCGCATCCTCGGTGATCCCTGCCTCAACTCTGGCGCTATCCCTCACCTTTCCGTTCACCTGGAACACCAGCGTCATCGTCTCCTCTATGATAAGCTTCGGATCGTATTCTGGCCATGGCTCGAAATCAAGGTAGGTTGTACCGCCCATGAGCGACCAAAGTTCCTGCGCCATATGCGGCGCGAACGGATGCGCCAATTTTATGAGCGCCACAAGCTCTTCCTTCGAGAGCGGTGCAGAAATTTCCAGCTCGTTCAAAAGGATCATGAGCCCGGAAATGGCGGTATTGAACTTTAACGCCTCGATATCCTCTCCCACTTTTTTGACCGCGCGGTGCAGTGCGCCGGATGCGGACGACATCGGCGTTACCGCCGACACTGCGGACTTCGCAACACCGGCCATCGCCCCCGTCACATACTTCCAAAATCTTCCCAAGAATCGGTTCACGCCCAAGATGCCTTTTGGATCCCACGGCGCACCGTCCTCGAACGGTCCCATGAACATCTCGTATAACCGCACCGTGTCCGCGCCAAATTCGGCGATCAGCTCATCGGGATTTACCACATTGCCTTTCGACTTCGACATCTTCTGCCCATCGGCACCGCGAATAAGACCCTGATGGCGAAGTTTTAAGAACGGTTCATCGAACGGCACCCAGCCTTCGTCGTGCAGGAACTTCGTGATAAAACGCGAATAGAGCAAATGAAGCACGGTATGTTCCGCCCCGATAATATAGATATCCACCGGCATCCAATGTTTCGTCTTTTCTTTATCGAAAATTGCCGCAGCATTGTGCGGATCAGGATAGCGCAGGTAGTACCACGACGAGTCAACGAAGGTATCGAAGGTTTCTGGATCACGCTTTGCCGGCGCGCCGCACTGCGGACACTTCACGTTGATGAATTCCGGATCGCTTGCGAGCGGTGCCACGCCCTGCGGACGATAGTTCTCGAGCGCGGGCAAAATCACCGGCAAGTCGGCATCCGGAACGGGAATGATGCCACATTTCTCGCAATGGATCATCGGTATCGGTGCACCCCAATAGCGCTGGCGGGAGACCGACCAGTCGCGCAGTTTGTATTGGGTCTTTTTGACACCGCCGGCCAACTTCACGATCTCCCATTTTGCGGCCTCGGAATCCATGCCATCAAATGAACCTGAATCCCGGAGAACGCCATCGCCGGTGAAAATATAGTCCGTTTCATCGATCAGACTTTTCACAAATTGACCCTCAACCACCGAAAAAAACGCATCGAACTCATCTCTTTTTTTCCATACCACCTCGTGGAGCTTTTCTTCTTTTTCATCAACAGGATCGCGATCTTCGTTTTCCAGCTCAAACATAACATATTGGAATCTCGCCCATCGATTCTGCTCCTTCACGCGATGGTAGAAAAGACTGTTGATTATAACATCGGGCTTCTTTATGAAGCGCAAATTCTTATAACCAGTCTCCTCGTGAACCTCTCGCCGCGCCGCTTCGACCGGATCCTCACCTTCCTCTATCCCGCCAGTGACCATACCATTCATGTGAACCCCTTTCCAGCTGACACATAGATAGGAATCATCTTTGGGATTGCGCACGACGGCGCAGATCGCATTTCTTTTTATAAACTCAAGGCCGGGCTTCACTGCCGACTCGCTCCCCGGACCGGCAATGAACTTGGGTTCCACCACCTGCTTGATCTTCAGCCCGAACTTCTTCGCGAACGCGAAATCGCGCTCGTCGTGCGCCGGAACCGCCATGATCGCGCCGGTGCCGTAGGAACCTAGAACGTAATCAGCGATCCAGATCGGGATCTCTTCGTGCGTTGCCGGATTGATCGCGCGGACGCCCTTCAGCTCGACGCCGGTCTTTTCCTTTACCGTCTCCTGACGCATGAGGTCGGTCTTATGACTCGCTGCGATAGCATACGCCGCTACTTCATCCCAATTGGTAATGCTCGTCTTCAACTGCGCCACGAGCGGATGCTCCGGCGCAAGAACCATATACGTCGCACCGAACAGCGTATCCGGACGCGTAGTGAACACCTTGATCTTGGTGTCCGATCCTGCAACCGAGAACTCGATCTCCGCTCCTTCGCTCTTTCCGATCCAATCCTCCTGCCGCTTCGCGGTCGAGGGCGGCCAATCAAGTCCCTTCAAGCCATCCAGTAATCGCTCGGCATAATCCGTGATGCGCAGCATCCATTGCTCCATAAATCGCTCCTCAATGACGCTGCCGCAGCGGTCGCAAAGACCATTAATTACCTGCTCGTTCGCGATGATCGTCTGATCCTTCGGACACCAGTTTACTTTCGCCTTCGCGCGATATGCCAGACCCTTTTTGAAAAGTTGGATGAATATCCATTGCGTCCATTTATAATATTCCGGCGTTGAGGTATTGATCTCGCGATCCCAGTCGTACGAAAAACCGAACATGCGCACCTGGCGGCGGAAGTTGTCCGTGTTCTCAAGCGTGACCGCCTGCGGCGTCTTGCCGACTTTCAACGCATAGTTTTCCGTCGGCAACCCGAACGCGTCCCAGCCCATCGTGTACAAAACTTCGTGCCCGCGCATACGCTCGTAGCGCGCGTGGATGTCCTCGGCGATGTAGCCCTTCGGATGACCAACGTGCAATCCCGCGCCCGACGGATATGGGAACGTCTCAAGCTGATAATATTTCGGCTTCACGGAATCGTCCGCGGCCTTAAAAATCTTCTCGTCCAGCCATTTTTTCTGCCACTTCTTCTCGATTTCCTGAGGGTTATAGAACGCCATAGATACCTACCATTCTACGGCGTTGTACCGCTGCTCGCAACTTTTTGAGTTTAGATAAAATTTATCTCTGCTTTTATATAATCGCTTGGTGGTGGGGATGGCGTGGTGCTCGACTAAGTACAAAAGACCCATTGCTGGGTCTTTTGT
>CAYQFA010000023.1:0-14359 GCA_964416665.1 uncultured Candidatus Saccharibacteria bacterium | reverse complement strand
TGGACTGCGGCGATGGCGTGACCGCATCGGCCACCGTCACCGTGACGAACCCGGGACTGAACGAGACGAACCCATAAGATCTATAAGTAGGTGGTGTAATAAAAATTTCGGATAAAAAAGTGGCCTCTCTATTTGAGAGGCCACTGATGTGTTGCAAATAAAACAATAAAACAAAGGTGCAGGGTTACTGGGCGAGGACGTAGGTCTGGCCCGTCAGATCGGAGCCAAGTACGGTACCGTTGCTGACCAGGACCGTTCCCAGTATTTGGCCATTGACCGTCGCGGCAGGAGTTTTGGTATCTCCTGTCATTGGATCGATCGCCAATAACGTGGTGACCGGCGCTTGAGAATGGCCGACCGTAGCGACGAACTGCGCGTTGAGCGTGTCAGTTGCGATTTGGTACGTGTTTGCCGGGACGTTAATGATTTTGGCCCCCGTTGCTTCCAGCGTGCTTGTGCTGAAAACGTCGCACACGCTGTCATACGTGGAGCAGATTGCAACCACGCCGAGGTTACTGGAGAGCGCCATAGGCCATCCTCCGGCCGTGGACCATCCATTCGCCGTCTTACTCGCCGCCGACATCGCCGAGTAGGTGGTGAAGTTGGTGAGTTGTGTCACCGTTCCGATCGTCATGGTAGCCATGTCGATCGAGACGAGGCTTGGGGTTGTGGTGGTTGCCGTTTTTTCACGGCAGAAGACAATCATGGTATCGCGTCCGGCGATGGTTGTCGCCACACTCGACCACGGGCTTCCGCAGACCGCCGCGAAAGCCGTTGCGTTGGTTGAGGTAGGAGTTGCATTCAGCCCTTGGCTTTCCAGAGCGCAACTTACTAGGTTGGCGTTTGGTCTTACTCCGCAATACCGACCATTCAATGCGACCATGGATGACATAGTTTCGTCATTCCCATCGCTTTTCATAAAGGCGACCGTGGAGCAAGTGCCAAACGCATTCACCGTCATCGTAACTACGCCTCCTGCCGTGGCAATATTGCCCGTAGAGCGGTCGATAGAGACACCCCAACCGCCCGAGCAGCTCTTTATGAGATTGCCCGTTGCGTCGGATTGGTAGAGGGTGCTCGCTCCTGTCGCTGTGTTATTCCCAACATGCGCCCAAGTTCCATCAGAGAAAAAATCTCCCTGGTTTTGGTCGCCCAGCGAAAGCCAGTAGAGCGCGTTGGAGGTTGGAGTTCCGCCGGCGCGCGAGTCGGTTGTTTTCACGGCCATCGGCACACCAGAAAGGTTAGATCCCAATCCGAGGTCGACGGTGATCTGATTGGCGGTGACTTCGGTTACGGATCCCCAGTTGGCGACCCCTGGACCGAAGTCCATGGAAAATTGATCTCCGCTTTGGAAGCAGGCACCATTGACTTCGATTGGTACGATCCCTACAAAGTCCCCACTGAACCACCACGCCGCCGGGCTGATCGAATCCAACACCGGTGCGCCGCAGACAACGTTCAATGTCGCCGACACGCTTGCGGTCGTGACATAGTCGTTGGAGTCTGTTGGGGCGAAGTCCGCTGTCAGCGTCCAGGCGCCGACCGTGAGAATGGTTCCCGCGGTCGCCGTTTGTGTGGTTCCGCCCGCGGTGGGCGTCGCCGTGTAGGTGAAGCTTCCTGCGAGCGTCTTTCCGTCAACACCCAACGCTGTCGCGTCGAGCTGTGTGGCCGAAAGCGGTGCCGGATAGGTAACTGTGCCTTCCGCTGGCAGTGTGAGTGCCGGCGTCGCTTTATTCACCGTGAGTGGTACCGATGCGCTTGCCGTGTTGTAGTCGTTGCTGTCACTTGGCGTAAGGGTCACACCGAGCGTGTAGCTTCCGGCCGTCAGCACTGTTGCTGACGTGACCGTGACTGCCGAGCCGCCGGCGGGAGTCGCTGTGTAAGCGTAGCTTCCCGTGACGGTACTCGTCGCATTGAGCGCCGATGCCAATGTTGCGTTGTATGTGATCGGTGCCGGGTCTGCCCACGTGATGGTGGGGTTTGTCTTGTTGACGGTTCCCGAGCCACCGGTACCGCCGCAGCCGATCGTGCCGCCGAATATCATCGGCAGCGTGACGGCGAAGATAATAAAGCTGGTGAAACTTCTGCCGATGCTGATCATCGTTTTCTCCTCTGACAACTCCGTTGGTCTATCGTTTCAGACGTATTGAGTTGTCAAACGAAGGGGGTTAAGCCCCACTTCGAAACTACGCCATAATTATGACCGATTTATAAGTTTTTATCAAATCCGTCGGGCGGGGGTCCGGAAACGCCCATTCCGGGCCGGAACTGGACGAAAACGGTCTTTTATGTTAAAATTCTTCGCAGTACCGCGGTACCATAACGGTACAAGAAGGAGAACACTATGTGCATACTGTTCAACGCTTGCCGAGTGGCCGCGTTGTTTTGTGCAATGGGCCTAGTCAGCCCAACGCATGCTATCGCTCAAGTCCAAACGCAGGATGATCTGCCGAGGGCGCCCGAAAAGAAGAAGCCGGATACTATAGACTTTCTTCACAAATGGGTGTCACCGACAGTTCTGAGTGCGGCTACGTCGGTGGATGTGTATACCACCGCGCATAATTTGGATCATCCCACCGTAGCGTATCGCGAGGATGGAACATTCCTCACGAATTACTATGTGGTAGAGAAGGGCTGGGCCCGTTGTTTCGGGAACAGGAGTCCATTTGCGGCGTCATTCGCAAATGCAAGCCTGAACGCCGGAGTGATGGTGCTCAGTGACCGACTTTACCTTCGCGGGGGACGATGGCGGATCGCTGCTCTTGCGCTGGTTCTGGCGAAAGCCGGGGCTAACCTTGATGGTGGCATTCAAAACGAGCGGTTTCTTGGGAGTATCGATCAGCGGGTACGACTTGAGACGGGGTACCGAGGCGTGATCCTGTGGTCGTCAAGGCCGCAGAAATCACACTAGCGTGTCACGTCCCTGTGTTGGCGGTCAGTAATGGCCGCCAACACGTTTGTTGACTTTCGCCGGCAAAACGGTATAATACAGTCAGAGGACCGGCGGGCAAGATTTCAGGTTCTAAGCTGCAGGGATCCCGTGCACATCGAGATTCTTTCGGAGGGTGTCGCCGCGAGCGATGCTTTTCTCCCTTCAGCTTGAAGTCGTTGCGTTTAGCTCTGACTAGGCTAAACAAAAGCGGCTTCCGCAATTATCCATCATCCTATCGGGCACGAACGCCGGAATTCCAATTGGAATTCCGGCGTGTATCTTTTTTAGGGCCTCCTTATTCCCGCACTTTCTTTGCCAATTCTTCCAACGCCTCGTCGTCCGCCCGTTTATAATCGTGCGAGGAAATATATCCTTCGTAACGGTCAAAATATTTTTCTACTTTTGATTCGATCGGTTTCCATCCTGTCATTTTTGTGCCGTGCATAGGGAACAGTTTCGCGTGCACGTGATCCACGCCGAAACCCTCGAAGACTGCCGCCGTCCGACCGACATCGTCCAACTTGGCGTCGAGAAGTTTCGCCACTTTCTTCGTCGCGAACATAAGATCTGCAAGTACGGAGTCCTGCAGATCGAACACATATGAAGGATAATGTTTTTTAGGGATGACGACGGTCACGCCTTCGGTGTTGGGGAAGATCGAAAGGAAGGCGAGATGGCTCTCGCTTTCCCATATTTTATGCGCCGGTGCCGTGCCGCTTGCGATGTTGCAGAAAATGCAATCAGCCATGATTCTATTATACTCTATTACGCCCCGCGCCACGCTAGGGTATAATAAGAGGATGAAATGGCGAGGGATATCATCGGGCCGGTCGGGCCGGAGTGTTGTGGACGTCCGTTCCGGACAGGCGATGCTTACGGCGGTTCTTTCGATCAGCGGCGCGATCTTGGGCGCTACGGCAGTGGCGGGTTTTCTCATGCTCTATCAGCTTCGCGCTTCGACCGACTCGGAAAATTCCGCAAAGGCCATTTTCGCCGCGGATTCCGGCGTGGAATGGACGCTTTTTGATTTTTACTGCACACAGGAAGCGCGCTGTCCGAATGTTGAAGAGGGAATCGGTGATTATCCAACGTCGACGTTCTCAAACGGCGCCACGGTGGCGGTGACGTGTTATGACGCGAACGGCGACCCCTCTATTTGTAGCGACGCATCCACCACAATTTCCGCTACGACACTCGGGTCGTCGCTGAATTCCCGCCGTGCGTTCGCGCTCATGCTTACGAACAGTACGTCAACGAATCAGTAGTACGGCAAGGTTGTTACTATTTATGAAAAAGGAAGACGCCAAAGTGCGCATCGAAAAACTGAAAAAGGAGATCAACAAATTTCGCTACGCGTATCACGTTTTGGATCGTTCAGAGATCTCCGATACCGCGCTCGACTCGCTCAAAAAGGAACTGTTCGATCTTGAGACGGAATTTCCTGAGTTCGTCACACCGGATTCGCCGACCCAGCGCGTGGCGGGCAAGCCGCTCAGGGAGTTCGCGAAGGTGCGGCACACGGAGCGGATGACGTCGCTCAACGACGCATTTTCCGAGGAGGACATGCAGGCGTGGTTGTTGCGCTTGGAGAACTATCTTGGCCGGCCGGTGGGCGAGCGTACGGCCGCCGGTACCGATCCTTTCTATTGCGAGCTGAAGATCGACGGCTTGGCGATCGAGCTGGAATACAAGGACGGCGTTTTTGCACGCGGCTCGACGCGTGGCGACGGGATCATCGGCGAGGATGTCACGCAGAACCTGCGGACGATCGAGGCAATCCCGTTGCATATCGCTGCGCCGGAGGATGCGGCGGTGGCGCTTACAAAATTCGGTTTGAAGCCGACCGACTACGAACTTGCGCCGAAATATCTGATCGTTCGTGGCGAAGTGTTCCTCACAAAAAAGGAATTCGAGAAGATCAATAAGGAGCAGGAGCGGACCGGCGGGAAGCTTTACGCCAATCCGCGCAACGTCGCGGCGGGTTCGATCCGCCAGCTTGACCCTGCGGTAACGGCGGGCCGTCGCTTGGATTCTTTCCAGTATGACGTCGTCACCGATCTTGGGCAGAAGACGCACGAACAGGAGCACCAGATCCTTGCCGCGTTCGGGTTCAAGATCAATCCCAACAATCGGCCGGCGAAGAACATAAAAGAGGCGTTTGCCTTTCGTGACCATTGGGTGACGCATCGCGAGAAGCTCGATTATGAAGTGGATGGTACGGTGATCTTCGTGAATGACAATGCGTTGTTCGCGCGCGCGGGGATCATCGGCAAGGCGCCGCGCGCGGGGATCGCGTACAAGTTCTCGCCGCGCGAGGCGACGACCGTGGTGGAAGACATCAAGGTGCAGGTGGGGCGTACGGGCGCGCTCACGCCGGTGGCGGTGATGCGTCCGGTGAATGTGGGTGGCGTGACGATCACGCATGCGTCGCTCCATAACGCCGACGAGATCAAGCGGCTGGGTCTGAGGATCGGTGATACGGTGATCGTTTCACGCGCGGGCGACGTCATCCCGCAGATAACGGGCGTGCTTACCGACCTGCGCACAGGAAAAGAAAAGCCGTTCCACATGCCGACGCGTTGTCCGGTTGACGATTCGCCCGTGGTCCGCGATGGCGCGATCAGCCGCTGCTCGTCGCGCATGTGCGCCGCCCAGCATCGCGAGGCGCTCTATCATTTCGTTTCGCGAGGCGCGTTCAATATCGACGGGCTTGGCCCGAAGATCATCGACAAGTTTTTGGATGAAGGGCTGATCTCCGACGCGGCGGACATTTTCACATTGCAGAAAGGGGACATTGAAGCGCTCGAGCGGTTCGGTGAGAGATCGGCGGAGAATATCGTCCGCGAGGTTGCGGAGAAGTGTCGTGTTACGCTGCCGCGGTTTCTCTATGCGCTCGGTATTTTGCACATTGGCGAAGAGACGGCGGTTGCGCTTGCAAAGCATCTTGATTTTCCGCACGCGAAGGGATTGGTTGCGATCAGGGATATCGCGAAGACGTTCGAGGATCTTTCCGTGGAATCATTGCAGGAGGTGCCGGACATTGGTCCGAAGGTGGCGCAAAGTATTCATGACTGGTTCCACGAGCGTCGCAACACGGAGCTCTTGGAACGGCTCGAAAGAGCGGGAGTGGAAGTTTCTATGGCGCCGCGCGCCGCCGCGGGTACGCTGGAGGGGAAGTCTTTCGTCATCACCGGCAGTTTGGAATCGATGAGTCGCGAGGAAGCGAAGGAGAAGATCCGCGCGCTCGGCGGCGATCCCTCGGAATCGGTAAGCAAAAAAACAAGCTATGTTGTTGTCGGCGCCGAACCGGGATCGAAGTATGAAAAGGCGAAAAAGCTTGGCGTCGCGACCATCAATGAGAAAGAGTTCTTGGCGCTGATGAAGAGTTAAGTTGATTTATCTCCCTAGAAAATATAGAATTTCCAAGGAGCAGCGAATGCGGTCGTAGCTCAATTTGGTTAGAGCACCGCCCTGTCACGGCGGGGGTTGCCGGTTCAAGTCCGGTCGGCCGCGCAGATAAACAAAGGCACAAGCGGTAAATTATCGTGGATTTGTTATACTTAGGGGATATGGAAAACAACACCATGGAAAGCGCGGACAATAAGAGCGTCGCTCATCAGATCAAGGCAAAGCTGAGCCTCAATCCGATCAGCTCGCTTTTCAGCGATACGTGGGAGCTTTATCAGGAGCGCTTTGCTCTGCTTATAAAGATCGTGCTGTTGCCGGTGCTCGTCACGATCCTCGGCTATACGCTCTCGGACCTTCATCTTCCGTTTTCCTCCGGGCTCGCAAGGGTCGTCCTTTGCCTGGGATGGCTTATGTCGGTTTTCAATATTTTACCCATTATTTTTTCGATCCAAAACAAGACGGACGTCGATGATTCGTACAAGGCTGCCTTGCCGTGGGTTCTGCCGTTCGCATGGCTTGTCATTTTGCAGATCTTCGCCACGGTGGGCGGGTTCATCATGCTGGTCATACCGGGGATCTGGTTGATCTTCGCATTCTCGTTCGTGAGTTATATTTTTGTGATCGAGCGACGGCGCGGTATTGATGCGTTGCGGCAAAGCAAGGACTATATCCGGGGATATTGGTGGGCCGTGGTGGGAAGGGTGTTGCTGATGGGCATCTTCGTCATGATGGCCGCCGCAATCGTGCAATGGTTGACCTTGCCCACTATGGGAAGAACTGCGGGGAATATCGCCTCAATGATATTGACTCTGTTCACCACGCCTTTCACCGCCATCTTTGGCTATAACATTTACAACAACCTGAAGGCACTCAAGCCGGAGCTCGCTGAAGCACAAGCGGCGCCGGGCGGGGGATTTGTTAAGGCATGCGTTGTGGTCGGCGTCGTAGCGTTGGTTCTCATTGTGCTCGCCGTGATCTTTTTCGCCTGGCATGGCGTAGCGCAGTCTCTTGAGCTGGGTCGATGGGCAAATACTCGATAAAAACCCCCTGTGCATTTCTCGCCTATTGCGCGAGCGGGCGATGGAGTACAATTAAAGTAACAAAAACGTCGAACGAACATTGTCAACAAAATTTTAATTATTATTTAATAACAATCATGGTTCAAGATCAGCTCGTTGAATATATCACCTCCCAACTCAAGGCGGGAGTCTCGGGGGAAACCATCAAGGCGACGTTGGTCGCCGCGGGATGGCAGTCGGTTGATGTCGATGACACATTGAAAAAAATCCAGTCGCCGGCCGTTGCTGCGGCGCAGCCGATGGCGGTGAGCGCGTCGTCGCCGTCCGCCATGGCAACCGGACCAAAACCGATTTCCACCGCGAAGATCGAACCCCAGACGATCCGCGTGAGCGATCTCGTCTCGGCGTCCGATAAGGTGGTCTCCATGTCCGCGACGAAACCGATCGACACCCGCGCCGAGTCGACAAAAAAATTTCTGACGCCGAATGTGGCGCCGGGAGCAACGAGCTATCAGGCCCCGGCTGTCCGTTCATCGTCACGAGGCCCAATCACCACCGAGATCCTTCTCGGCATATTGATGATCGTCTTTGGCGCACTCGCCGTATATCTCTTTTTGGCAAACCGAGGCCTCTCGGGTCAGGTTTCGATGTTGACGGCGCAAAGTACGGGTGTTTCCACGCAGGTTTCAACCCTCCAAAACCAGCTTGACGCTTCAACGACGGCGCTTACCGCGGAGGTTGCGTCTGCCACCACGGCAAATCAGGAACTTGCCCTCGACCTGTCGTTCTACGCGATCCCGACCGGTTCCGCAACGACTCCCACTTCCACGACGATGCTCGTCGGTTTGGTTTCCGGCTCCACCGGATCCTATGTGATCACGACGCCCAATGGCGCAAGAGTGCGCGTGCTGAATTCGAAAGATCCGAAAGTAGCGACGCTCATGAGTCCGCTCGTCGGAGCGACGACGACCGTGCCGTTCGGCGGAACCTACACGCCGGGAATTGCCGCTATTACACTCACAGAGGTCAACGGCGTTTCGCTGATCGCACCCCCGGCGGTTTCGGGAACACCGACCTCCACTGCGTCAAGTACCGGGGCAAGTGCCGCGCCGATGATACCGGCGCCGGCGCCAACGCCGACATCGCCAATTCCGCCCACGCCGGGTCAATAAAAAACAAAAAATACCCCTTTCTTTTTGACCGGATCGCGCGGACGCTAAAGGTCAAAAAGAAGGGGGTATTTTTTGTTGAGCAGCTAGTTGTTCTCGTAGTGCCGGCCGATGTTCAAAATATCGGCCTCATGCCATTTCTTGCCGATGAGCTGGAAGCCGACCGGAAGTTCTTTGCCGTCCAAAGGATATGGTTTGGTTGGGATCGAAATAGCGGGAAGTCCGGCAAGGTTTATTGGGATCGTAAAAATATCCTCAAGATACATCGCGAGCGGGTCGCTGGTCTTCTCGCCGATCTTGAACGCGGGGTTCGGCGCGACCGGGGTGAGAATGACGTCAACTTCTTTGAACGCCTCATCGAAATCTTTTTTTATGAATGTCCGAACGCGCTGCGCTTTTTCATAGTACGCATCATAGTAGCCCGATGAGAGCACAAACGTCCCAAGGATGATGCGTCGTTTCACTTCGGCACCGAATCCTGCGCCGCGCTGTTTGAGGTAGATGTCCAATAATTTTCCGTCATGCGTTTGAATGTCCGGCATGCGCGCATAACGAATGCCGTCGAATCGCGCCACATTGGAGCTGACCTCCGCCGGCATCACGATGTAGTAAGAGGAGAGCGCATATTTGGTGTGCGGCAAAGAGATCTTCTTGAACGCGAAACCGAGCTTTTTCAATTTCTCGATCGCCGCCGCAACACTTTTCGCAACATCCTCATTGAGTCCGTCGATGAAGTATTCTTCCGGAATGCCGATGGTTATTTTCTTCGTCTCTTCGAGCGAGGGGAGCGATGTGATCGAGTCGTAATCATGGTCACTTGATGTCGCGTCAAGCGGATCACGGCCCGCGATGGCCTTGAAAAGGATCGCCGCGTCTTCCACGGTTTTGGTAAGCGGTCCGATCTGGTCGAGGCTGGACGCCATGGCGATCAAGCCGGAGCGTGATACTGCGCCGTACGTCGGTTTCAATCCGACAACGCCGCAGAGTCCGGCGGGTTGGCGGATCGAGCCACCGGTGTCGGAACCGAGCGCCGCAATGGCGAAATCCGCCGCGACCGCCGCTGCGGAGCCGCCCGATGAGCCGCCGGGCACGCGCGTGTGGTCATGGGGATTTTTGGTGACGCGGAACGCGGAATTCTCCGTGGAGGAGCCCATCGCGAACTCGTCCATATTCGTCTTGCCGAGGAATACCGCGCGCTCGCCGCGTAATCTTTTAATGACACTCGCATCATAGCTTGCGGTATAGTCCTTAAGTATCTTTGAAGCTGCGGTTGCGGGGAGGTTTTTTATCAGGATGCAGTCCTTGATGGCAAGCGGGACACCGGCAAGCTCGCCGATCGGTTTGCTTTTGGCGACGGCGCCATCAACGGCGTTAGCTTCTTCAAGTGCCAATGTCTCGGCGAGACTTAAATATGCACCGATCTCGCTATCTTCCTTCTTTATACGCCCGAAGAATGCTTGCGTTGCCTCGCGCGCGGAAAATTCTTTTGCGCGCAGGCCATCGTGGAATTTTTTAATAGTGAGCTTGGTAAGATCGGCCATGGTGTTAATCGAAAAATTAGTGTTCAAAGATCGGCGGGATCTTCAAGAACCCGTCTTTCGATTCGGGGAACGCCTCGACGCCGCTGCCGCGATTGGTGTTCTCGCGCTCGGTGTCTTCGCGAAGGACGTTCTTAAGGTCGGTACCTCCGGTCATGGGCGGGACGTTCGACGTGTCGAGCTCCTGAAGCTCCTTGAAATGGTCCAAAATATTGCCCAGGTCGGAAAGCAGTTTTTCCTCTTCGCCGGGATCGAGCTCCACGCGTGCGAGCCGCGCCAGATGTTCTAACTCCTCCTTATTGATAGAAGACGACATTAAGGCAATTGTAGCCTGCGCCGCCGATTATTTCAAATTTTTGAAACATTCGGCGAACTGCTCGCCGCGATCGTATTCGTTTTTGAAAATGCCGAAACTGGTCGCCCCGGGCGAAAGAAGGACGATGCTTCCGGGGGTTGCCGCTTTGAGCGCCGCCGCGAACGCCTCGTCCATGTTCGAAGCGATCTCCACGGGAAGCGTTGCGCTAAAAAGCGCCTGCAATTTTTCCTGCGCCGTTCCCCGAAAGAGGATGACGGTTTTCACCGTTGTTTCGATCGCGCGGGCGAGATCGTCGAAGACCAATTCCTTGTCGCTGCCGCCGGCGATGAGCACGATCGGTCTTTTCTCGCTTGCCAATGTTTTGAGCGCGGCCATCGTTGCGTCCGGCGTGGTCGCATTCGAATCATTATAGAACTCGATCCCGTTCTTCTCGCCCAAAAGCTCAAGCCGGTTGGGAAGACTGGTGAATGTTTTTAATACATTTTTAATGACATCATCCGGGATGCCGAGGCATTGCGCCGCCGCACGGGCGCAGGCGGCGTTTTTACGATTGTGTTCGCCGGGGAGCGAGATATCCCAATCTTCCGGCAAAGCGGCGTCGGTGATGCATTTTGATGCCAGCGCACCGAACCGAGCCTCAATTTTTTGCTGGATTTCGGGGGTCGTAATGAAGCAGTCACCCTGCTTTTGAAATCGTGCGATGGCGGCTTTGTCCTCAAAGTAGCGGTCCATGTCGCCGTGGTAATAGTTCATATGATCGCGCAGAAAGTTCGTCCATACCGCGATGTGCGGGCTGATCCTGCCTTCTGCGAATCCCTGCAGTTGCCATGAGTCGAGCTCAAGGATCACGAGGTCGTCTTTCGTGACCGTGCCGAGCAGCGGCAATGTTGCGGTATCCCTTTCGTTGCCGCCGAGATGGGGATTTTTTCCTGCCGCCTTGGCGATCTCATAGATAAGGTGGGTGACCGTGGATTTCCCGCGCGTACCGGTGATGCCGACGATCGTCGCGTCGGTGAACTTCGCAAAAAGCGCGGCATCCTGTTCGACGGGGATGCCCGCAGCGCGCGCGTGCGCGAGGAACGGCGAATCGAGCGGCGCATTCGGCGCGCGGATGATCATATCGCGGTTCTCGAAATCCTCAAGCCGATGCTCACCGAGATGGTAGGTGATGTTGGCCGCAAATGGCTTGAGCCGTTCGATCGACGTCGCGAGCTGGACCTCGGTCTTTAGGTCGGTGATGATAAGTTCCGCGCCGGCACCCGCAAAGAATTCCGCGTCGCCAAGGCCGCGTCCCAAAAGGCCAAGGCCCATCAGTGTTATTTTCTTTCCTTTGAACAATTTTTGTATTTCCGTTTGGTTCATTTCAGTCCGATCACCGCCATCATTGTTTCTTTGAACGGCGGCTTGTCGCGCCGCCAGGAGAAATATTTCTCCTCATTATCATAGGTGCATTCATCGCTGATTTCCAGATGTTCTTCTTTTATGCCTAACGCGAGCAGTTGTGCGCGGGCAACGGCCTTCAGGTCGATGAATATTTTACCATCGTGACGAAGGACGGCCTCGGGGAAGCTTTCAAATTGCGCTGCGACGTCGCTTTGCACTTCAAAGTGGCATGCGCCGATGCCCGGGCCGATTCCCGCCAGTACGTTTTCTGCGCGCACGCCGCGCTCTTGGATCATGGCGTGAATGGTGTTTGGTATGATGCCCGCGACAAGGCCGCGCCAGCCGGCGTGAACCAGTCCGAACGTCTTTATTTTCGGATCAAAGAGAAATACGGGGAGGCAATCGGCGACGGTGATTGAAAGGAAGAGATCGCGTTCGTCGGCGAACAATGCGTCAACGCCACGGACAACATCTTCGTCGTTTGCGGTGGTTGCGTGATATGCCTTTTCGCCATGCGCGATGCCGGCGGAAACAACGCAATCGCAAGGGATGTCCAGCTTCGCCAGGAACGTCGCCCGGTTCACGGGCGTTGCCTTATCGGTCGTAGCGTCGCCGGTCGGCGCGAAATAACAATTGCCGTCAGCCCTTGTTGAGATGGTCGCAACAAGTTCGGGATAACGATCGAAGAGCGCGAAATGAACATTTTCCGTCATCGTTTGATGATGACATTAATCATTTTCTTTGACAACACACCCTCCGCGCTTCTATAATAGTGTGGTTGTTGGTTTTTATCGCGCGGGAGGGTCGGGAAAGGTTTTCCGGGAAGCCCCATAAGCTTCCGAAGCAAGTTCGAGTCTTGCCCCCGCAACAAACTCAGCACTCTTATCCCGAAAGGACGGCGTTCCAGTCTGCTGGCTGGCCGCCTTGGCTCTCGGCGCCTTCGCGCCTCCGAGACACCTTTCGGGATAAGAGTGCTTCGTCCTTGGGGTCGCAGTGACCTTTTGTGCCGTGGTGCGTTGTATAATAGTGGGGAAAGGTTAATATCATAATTACATGTCTAAAAAGGTTCTTTTCATTCAGATCGGCATAGCGATGTTTGCGGTTCCGTTTGTGTCTTTGGCGGCGATCGGCGGTAGTAACGCGGTCGTGTCCGCTTCGTCTCCGGCAATCGTGCCAGTTCCGGTCATTGCTCCGGCCGCGGCGATCGGCGCAACAATATGTTTCCCGTTCAGCCGTTCACTTTCGGTGGGTTCGCGCGGCAGCGACGTTACTGCGCTTCAGGACTATCTTGGCCAACAGGGATATTTTAATGTTTCGTCAACGGGCTATTTCGGAGTGTTGACCAACGCCGCGGTAGGCAAGTGGCAGGCGCAAAACAATATTGTGGCATTGGATACTGCCGGGAACGGCATTTTCGGTCCCTTGTCCCGCGCGTATTTCGCACGGTCGTGTGGAGGCGGAAACAATGGCAGCAGCACCCAAAGTTTTTCGGCCAATCCACAATCAGGCAATGCGCCTCTTACCGTGCAGTTCACCTCAACAGCTCCGCAAGGCAGTAACCTCGGCACTATGGTCAACTTTGGTGATGGTGCCACGGGGAGGCTCGGGTTCGTTCCCGTATGTTCAAGCTGTAACGCAATGGGCGTGGTCTCGCATACCTATACCGCTACGGGTACGTATACCGCAACGCTTACGAGTGGCGCCTGCAATTGCCCGGCGAATGGGATTTGTGGTTGTCCCATGATCCAGATTCTCGGAACAACGACCATCGTCGTCGGTTCCGCGAGCACTGCGAGTACTACGGCAACCTCAAGCGTTCAGCAATTGAACGCGCCCGGCAGTGTAACGCTTTCGCCCGGCGGTATCGCGGAGATCCGCAACGACAGCGCGTACTTTACTTTGGAAAGCATCGCGTCCTCATCAGTAACGATTCAGATCACGCCGGTCGGCTGTTGGAATTCGTTCCCATCAGACCCTATGCCGAAAATTGTCTGCATGATCGCGCTTGTTCCGATCCCGCCTCAAACTCTTACGGTTGGGCAAACCTATGATGGCACCAATTATTCCATTACGCTCGCGCAGCTGAACGGTGGCACAGCCACGTTTTCAGTAAATACGAAGTAGCTTACTTTTCAAGCCTAAAATTTGCTTCGTCGACGTCCTGTCCCAGCCGGCTTTTTTAGAATCCTCCCAATCCCGATGACATCATCATCTTTGTGATTCGCTTTTGGATGTTCTTGCTCGCCTCGTTGATGCATTGCCGCAACGCCTCTTCGGCCTCTCGCTGTTCAAGCGCGGGATTCAGGGTGATATTCTCTATCTCCATGTTCCCGTTCACGGTAACGGAGATTCCTTTCTTTTGTACGGTCTCGTGCTCCTGCTTGAATGAATCCTGAAGGCGCTTGAGCTCCTGGATCTTTTTGATATCGTCGAACATGAAAAAAAGTATAGCCGAGAAAATGGAATTTGTCAGCACTTTGAAAAACTTCGGAATCTGGCATATAGTTATTTTGTTTTTCGATGCGCTTTGTGCGCATAATGCCGACGTAGCTCAGTGGTAGAGCAGGGCTTTCATAAGGCCAAGGTCGCAGGTT
>CAYQFA010000022.1:0-15751 GCA_964416665.1 uncultured Candidatus Saccharibacteria bacterium | reverse complement strand
CTCCGCGAAGCGCGTCAAAATTTTTCTGAAACTGACTTAAACAATTCTTTGGTGCCCAGGAGAGGACTCGAACCTCCACGCCTTTCGGCATCAGCTCCTAAAGCTGACGTGTATGCCATTTCACCACCTGGGCAGTGGCAACGGTGCCCTTCTATAATATGGCCAAACGGTCTTTTTGGGCAGTTGACAAAGTCTTCAAAAGATGCTATTCTATCTCTGGTATAAGTCGGCTCGTTCTCGCTGACTTTGAGCTTGAAAACCTTCAACCCAAAACGTTCAAACCGCCCAGAGGAGGGTGCTATGATCACAAATCGGTTACACGATCCGGACATCCCGGCTCTGGAACAATATGCCAGGGACCACGCCAAGGAAACCAAGGACGGGACGGAAATCCCGATCTTCATTCACCTCGAGCCGTCAATCAGATTTTGCCGGAGCAAGGCAATGGACGTTGAGGCAACCGCCAAGCTTCGGGGAGGAAAGAGTCCCTTGGTTTTTATCAAGGGAATGAAGCCGGCAATATGGGAGAGAAGAATGGAAACAGCGGGCGAAGCAGTGAAGGAGCAGCACGAATGCACCTTCCCGACACCGAAACCGCAACCGGTTCCGATGCCAGCTCCCAAACCGACTCAGGCTCCCGACGCGAAACCCGCGCCGCCAAAGAAGCAGTTCGTTCCGCTCTGCGAGCCCCCTGCTCCCAGAAGAGGAATAGGATGCCTCGTGATAATCCTTTCAGCGATCCTTGTTCTCCTGATTTTCACAGCAATCGGGACTTGGATTGCAAGGCAAGGGAAAACACCGGCGCCGAAAGCGAAAGTGGATACGTCGGCGGAAACCCTGCAAAACCAGATCGAAGCGAAAAAGCAGGAACTTGCCGGACTCAATGAACGGATCGCGATCAAAACAAAGATCCAGCACGCCGGTGAACAAGCCGCGGCAGCCAAACATGGCATCGGGAACGGTCTCGATATCGCCATTGAGCCCTGCACGGCATCCGGAGGGATGATCCGGTGCAACGGCACGGTGACGAACACGGGAACAACAGACAGTCGTTTTACGTTCATCGACACCATGGCGCTTGCAGGCCACGATCACGGATACGCCAGCGGAAACGCAGGCGACTGGGCACCGATCCGCCTCTGTGACGTCGGCTTTCCCCAGAGCCTTTTGGGGATAACACTTCCATCGGGAGGATCGGCGGCATTCACGCTCCAATTCAAGGACACAAATCATGGCAGCACGAGCTATAACATTGATTTGCTCTTTGAGTGGGGAGATCGGCCGAATCCGATAACGTTTGCCGATATCAAGGACGTTCCCGTTCTTGGACCGGCATCCTAACCAGCACAAATATCAACATCATTGCGGTCATCAACGACCCCTCGCCAAAACATCGGCGACGGGGTTGTTTTTTACCATCAAAAAATCCCCGCCTGCGCGGGGACTTTTTAAAACCTTCCCGAAAGACCTGGGCTTAGCAGGACGTTATCGAGCCGCTTGAACCCAAGAAGCTGCCGATGACCATCGGGATCGCCTTTGCGAGAAGCGCAACAGCGATGGCAACCGCCGCGTACATAAGCACCGAACCTGCTTTTTTGATGTTCTCAGGATCACCGCCAGCCGTAAGATAACGGAAAGCTGCGACGAGAATGAAGATAACGGCAAGAATGATGAGGCCGTAGAAGAACCAACCGAAGACCGCGCAGAAAAGTCCGAGCACGCCGTTCAAATTGGTTATGTTCGTGGTCGGAGTATTGCTCGTTCCCGCAACGCCACCTCCAGTCGGAGGCGCCGCAACCTGAGCGAGCGCAAGGGCCGGCAAAACCAAAGCCATAATGGCAGGTCCGAACTTTTTTGCAGATGTGATTACTTTTTTCATAGATGATAGAAAAATATCGACCTTTCTTGGTACCCTCTCAGAATAACACAGAGACTGTTTGTCCACAAAACCTTAAACTATCAACCCAGCCGATATCGAATGGCTAACTGCAAGAAAACGTTGAGCCAACCCCCGAAGCACCGCTGCCGAAAACGTCTTTGACAACAAGTGGAAATCCTTTAGCGATCAAGGCGACGGCGATACCGACCGCAGCGTAGGTCAGCGTCTTTCGCGCAGTGGAAACCTTTTCCGCATCGGCGCCACCGGTCACGTATTGGAACGCCGCGTAAACAACCATAATGACGGAAACCGAGAGAAGGACCCAGATCATCGCATTGATGACATTACAAAGCGCCGCATTGAGCGTAGCCTGAGTCGTAACCACCTGGGCGTACGCGACATTCGAAGAGATAGCGACGCCAAGGACGGCGATCGGTGCGAAAAGCGGAGAGCGGATCAGCCAAACTTTTATCTTTGCCATAAATAAGGTTTTATTTTTTATTCGACCATTTTCCTGCTTATTTCCATCGTATCACAAATATCGTTAAAATCCAGCTTGATTAGTGGCCCTGCAAGACATTGCTTATCAAGGTGGTGATACCGGAGGCAAGGAAGGCGACGGCGAAGCCGATGGCCGCATAAAGTAAAGTAGTTCTCCCTTTGGTGAATTTCTCGGGATTTCCCGCCGATGTCATCATCTGGAAAGCACCGACGAGCACCATGATGACCGTGAGCGGGATGGCAATGGTAGTGCTTAAGAATGCAATCACGTTAGCAAGGACCACGGGGAGCGTCGCACCGCCAAGCGGATCGGTGAGAGTGACCGTCTGCGCGAACGCGACAGCGTTGAGTGTTAAAAACGATCCGACCCCCGCCGTAACCGCCACTATCCTTTTTGTTGTTGCCATAGGTTTATTATAACAGATTCCGTAATGGTTTGGCCACTAGAACAATGTGCTACTACTGCAGAAACTGAGAGGGAACGATTTACCGGCGTCAGGATTGTTGAGATTATTGGCAGTATTTTCGACCACATTCAACTTGCATGCATCGGTTTGGGAGATCCCGAGTTGTGTTAAAAATGCCGTTTCTGCCGTCGGGCGCACAGTGTCGAACGGCGTTCCGAAAATAGTGACGGCGAAACTGCTATCTAAAACATTGTAAAAAATGCCGTAGGCCGAGGTCTGTTTGACCACAACGATCTGCTGGTTCTGGGCAATGTAGTCAGCGCTCTTGTAAAAATTACTTGTAGTCACGCTTCCCTCCGGCGTCCCTATAGTGACGGTATCGCCTGCCGGGATGGCTATCGATGAACTAGCTGGCGAGGAAACCGCTCCGCCCGCCACCCCTGCGGCCAATTGCTCCGCGATCGAAACCGGTACGCCCTCCTGAAGAAGCGCGAGCTCGCTCCACTCGCCGCCGCCGAGGGATAGCGGCGTCCACCCGCTGGACGTGTATTCAAGCAGCGCCTCTCCGCCCTGATCCGCATCGCCCCAAACCTGAAGCGCGTAAGGTGATACGACCACGGTGCCGCCAAGCGCAATTTGATCCGAATTTTGTATGTTGCCCAAAAAATCTTTGGCAACCGCGGGGTCTTGCGGGCTGGCAATTTCTTGGACGCGTACCGACGTTCCACTTTGTGATTGGCTCTGTACTACCGAAGAAACCGACGATGACATATTCGGGCTAGAAGGATTTTTCGAAAAGGCGAAGAACCAAACCCCCCATGCGACGAGCACAATGGCAATTATTATTCCTGCTATTAAAAGAAATCGTTTCATGTTTTAGTGGTTGACTTGATAAATGCGCCCGGGGCCGCCGCTATAGGACGGAGAAAAACTCGTATTGCTCACCCACGTAAAGCTCGCGTGCGACGACGAGTTGGATATAACCTGGGTGCAGCCATCATTCATACAGATACCGACATGGCCATCCCCTGCCTGTATGACAATGTCGCCAGCCTTCGCCTGCGACGGATCCACCAGTGTCCCCCGGCCCGACGTCAGGGCATTTTCCATACTCTGGACCGAGTCGCCATCGATCGGTGAAATGCCTGCGCTTGTGAGAACCTGATTCACCGCCCATGCGCATGCGACGGTACCGCCGCCGGGGCCGCTAGCCGAGCTCATCGAATTAGCCTGTGCGGCTGCCGCAGCGTTCGCAATACTATTGGTCGTCGCAGTACCACCACCGCTTGTGTTGACCGTTGTTCCGCCGCCGCTGGTGCCGCCACTGCTACTTCCCGCAGGCACCGTCACTTGATTTGACGTCTGCCCTGTACTTGTGAGCGTTGGCAGGTTCAGGTTTATTAATTGGGGATTGATGATCTTCAAAACCAGATAGGCGCCGCCGAGCAAAAGAATGCCCCAAACCGCGGCCCACAACCACGCCTTTGCCTCGCTTTGCCCCGAAGGATTCCCTACGGTCGTCATATAAAGGATACCGCCATAGATCACTACCGCAAAAGCAAGAATACCGCCGATCAATAGCGCAAACTGGTAAAAATTAGCGACATAGCTGCCGGGAGAACCGCTTGTGCTGTTGACGTATGAGCCGGGGATAGAGACGGAGATCGGAACCTGGGCAAAAGCGGCGATAGGCAGAAAAGCTACAACGGCCGCAATGAGAATATAGATGTAGTGTTTCATTTTTTCCGATTTTCAGACACCGGCCCTTGATCATTTCCCCACCACCGAAACCATTAGTGTGTTCCCGCACCGCCCAACGTGCACGAACTCGCGCCAAATCCTCCAATGTTGGTGATATGCAACGTGGTGATGACCGTGTTGACGATCAGGTATGAACACAGCACGATGATCAGCCCTATAAGCGTGTCGGTGAGCGTCTTTTTCCCTTTACTCAACATCTCGGGGTTCGCCCCGGAAATTATGATCATAATGGCTCCGACCAGAAAAAGGATCGGGGCGAGGATGAATATCGCGACCGACATGGCGAAATAGGTCGCGTTGATAGCGGTGTTAATAAGGTCGCACAGGCTCTGGCATGTTCCTGTTGAGTTATTATTAAGGTAATTGCCGGTGCACGAAACGATAGGTCCCCAATATCCCGGTGGAACGGTCCAGATGTTCGGCGTCGTGTAGGCCAGCGCACTGGCGGTCGGTGCCAGCACAAGAAGAACGATGAATATCTTTATAAGAAGGTTATGTTTGAACATGAATTTAATTTCCGGTAGTGGCGTTCATTTCCGACTGCGCCTCGGTGAGCGCATCCGTGGAATCCGATGAACCGCTAAGAACATTTTGGATGGCCGTGTTCATGATCCCGTCGAATTTCGTGCTATCAACTTCGTACCACGAACGGGCCGTGAGCGCCTGCGCCGCAAAGACCGAAAGGTTGGGATCGGTGAGGTCTGCCTGTATGGCAGCCCGGAGCGCCGGAGGTTCTCCCGTGTCCGCTGTATAAATCTTCTCATTTGCGAGCGATGTCGTCAAATTGATGAGGAACGACCATGCGCCGACCACTGACGCACTGCTCCTGTTCACGGCAAGACCCGAATATTTTGGATAGTTGATGGAAATGGTCGCTCCTTCCGACTGCGGCATTGGTGCGACGCCGATATTTAAAAACGGTGACTTCGCTTTGATGGCGGCGAGTGAGGAGGCGTAGTCGAAGATGATCGCTGTTTTACCTTGAGCAAAGCTATCCTTGGAATCCCCCATACTGTCGCTCCATGCATAGTAGGGCGAGGCGGCATTCGCAAATTGGAGATAAAAGTTGAACGCAGAAAGGCCGGGGGTGGCGGTCCCGCCGTTCCCCACGAAGCCCACGGTGGTATCGTCGATCGATGGCATCTGCGCCCCATTTTGAAGCATCAGGAGAAATACAAGGTCGGAGGCATCCGCAATGCTCGTCTCCGAGCCGCCGAGCGCCACGGCCGCTTGCGTAAGCTGGCCCTGAGAATTGACAACCTTGAGCGCCGAGACGTCGTTATCAAGATCGGTCCACGTCTTCGGCGGAACCGCCACACTCGCCGAATCCAACAGGTCCTTGTTGTAGATCATCGCCATGGTGTCGATGGAAAGCGGCAGTGCGTAAACATTGTTGTCTATGACAAAATCCTGCCCGACCACCGTTGGAAAATCGTTCTGGAGCGTTATGGCGCTAAAGGTGGGCGCCAAGCTTGCCGGTATGGGGGTGACCAGGTTTTCCCACTGCGGCAGGTCGCGGTTCCCGATCTCGAAAACATCAGGACCGGTACCGGCCGCAAGCGCGTTCAACAATTTGTTCTGATAGGTGCTCGGATCCATCTGGACGTATTTTATGACCGTGCTATTCCCCGCTCCGGGACCGCTGTACGCGGAGATCAGATCGTTGAACGCCTTGGAGTCGTCGGTTCCCCAAATGGTGATGTTGAGCGCCTGCGAGGAAGCGCTTTTACTGCGCACATTCATAAAGAAAACAACCACGAGGCCGATAAGCACGACCGCCACGGCGCCTGCGATGATGATCTGTTTTTGAGTTAGGTTTTTGGGCATTAAATAACGACGGTACCTGCGAGACGGTCCCCGCTCCTGAGATCCATGATGCGGACGCCCTGCGCGGACCGGCCGGTCTTGCGGACCGTATTGAGCTCGGTGCGGATCATCTGTCCCTTCGCCGAAAGCGCGAATATCTCTTTTTCCTCGGTGACGACATGGGCGGAGACCACGAGGCCGGTCTTCGTCGTCACCTCTGCGGTCTTGATCCCCGATCCGCCGCGGCTCTGTTTCTTATACTCCTTGAGCGACGTCTGCTTCGCATATCCATTTTCCATCACCACCACGAGCATCGCATCGTCTCCCTTTATTATATCAAATCCCGCAACTTCATCGTTCTGTTTTTTCAACTTGATGGCGCGCACACCCGCCGCAGTGCGGCCCATCGGACGCGCCTGCTTCTCATCGAAGCGAATGGACTGACCCTGCCGCGTCACAAGGATCGCCTGATCGGAACCGCTGGTAAGACGCGCCCACTTCAACTGGTCGCCTTTTTTGAGCGAAATGGCGATGATGCCGGTACGCCGGATGTTCTCAAAGTCCTCAAGCGGCGTTTTCTTGATGACGCCGTGCTTCGTTACCATCATTAAATATTTCCTGCCGGACTTTCCTTCGCTCTTCGCGCCCGACGCCGAATAGTTCACGATCGCGTTCACGTTCTCGTCTGCGGGAAGTTCCAAGAAGTTTTGGATCGCCTTGCCCTTGGACGTACGCGTGGCCTGCGGGATCTCATAGACCTTCGTCTGGAAAACACGGCCGCGATCGGTGAAGAACAGGACGTTGTCGTGAGTATGCGAATTGAAGAAGTGCAGCAGGAAATCCTCGTCGGCGACGTCGGATCCGATCAGCCCCTTTCCGCCGCGGCGCTGGACCTTAAAGGTGTCGGGCGGGAGGCGCTTGATGTAACCGCCGCCGGAGACCGTGACCATCGCCTCTTCCTCGGGAATCAGGTCTTCATCGCTCACCGACTCCACCGCACGCGAAACGACTTTCGTTCGCCGCTCATCGCCGTATTTATCTTTTAGTTCCTTGACCTCGTCTTTGATGATCTTCAAAACCCGCGCCGTGCTCTTTAATATCAATTTAAGTTCCTCAATGAGCGCCTTTTTTTCCTTGAGCTCGGTCTCGATCTTGAGCCGCTCAAGCGCCGCAAGGGTTTGCAGCCGCATTTCCAAAATCGCCGTCGCCTGAAGCGCGCTCAACTTGAAATTCTTCATTAGGTTCGCGTGCGCCACTTCCTTATCCTCGGACTTGCGAATGGTCGCGATCACGCGGTCGATCGCATCGAGCGCGATGGCAAGACCCTCCAAGATATGCGCGCGCTCCTCCGCTTTGCGGAGATCGAACTTCGTACGCCGCGTGACAATGATCTTTCGATGCTCGATGTACTCGGCCAAAATATCTTTAAGTGTAAGCAAGCGCGGCTCGATGCCGTTCACAAGCGCGATCATATTGAAATTGAAATTCTTCTCGAGGTCGGTGTGTTTATAGAGCCAGTTCAAGACCTTCTGCGGCGCAACGTCGTTCTTGAGCTCGATCACGATACGCATGCCCTCGCGATCGGACTCGTCGCGCAAATCACGGATCCCTTCGATCTTCTTATCCTGTGCGAGTTCCGCGATCGTCTTGATAAGTTCCGACTTGTTCACCTGATACGGGATCTCGGTGACGACGATGTCGAACTGGCGGCTGTTCTTTTTTTCGACGATTTCCGCTTTCGCGCGCGTCATGATGGCACCGCGTCCGGAAACATATGCCTGCTTGATCGCGTTCACGTCATAAATGATGCCGCCAGTCGGAAAGTCGGGGCCTTTTACGAACTGCAAAAGATCTTCGCTTGTCGCAGCGCCGTTATCGGCCAAATATAAAATGGCGTCGGCGACCTCGTTCAAATTGTGCGGCGGGATGCTCGTTGCCATACCGACGGCGATGCCGAGCGTACCGTTCAATAAAAGATTCGGCAGCCGCGCAGGAAGCACCGACGGTTCATTGCGCGTACCATCATAATTCGGCGTCCAATCCACCGTTTCCTTTTCGATGTCCACCAGCATCTCGTTCGCAATCGCCGCAAGCTTGGCTTCGGTATAACGCATGGCGGCTGCCGAATCGCCGTCAACCGAACCGAAGTTTCCCTGTCCCTTCACCAATGGATAGCGCAATGAAAAATCCTGCGCCATGCGCACCAAAGTATCGTAAATAGAGGAATCGCCATGCGGGTGGTATTTCGCCATCGTCTCTCCAACCACATACGCCGATTTCCTGAACTTCGCCGTGCTCACCACGCCCATATCCCACATCGCCCACAGCACGCGGCGATGCACCGGTTTCATGCCGTCGCGCACGTCGGGCAACGCACGTGCAACGATCACGGACATCGCGTAGTCGAGGTACGATTCGCCAAGCTCTTTTGTTATTTCACGTGGTTCAATGTCGGACATGAGTAAATAGATAAATGACAGGCTATGCCGCTTTAAGAATGATCACACGGCCTTTGTCGCTCGCGATATCTTTTTGCTTGAAGACCAGCTTGTCCATTGGCTCACCCTTGACGCCAAGCGCCTTCAAGAACGCGGCAGGATCTTTATAGAAGCTTGGAATGACAACTTTCGCCTCAAGTTGTTTTGTGATCTTCGCAGCGATCTCGGGCTCCAAAAAATGCCCGCCGCCTATTGGCAGGAAAAGTACGTCCGGTTCGGAAAACTCCTCCAACAAGGTCGCGTCAAGCGGCGTCGAAAGATGTCCCAAAAAAACGAACTTCATGCCCTCCCACAGAACGGCGTACGTGGTCTTCAAAAACTTTTCAGCAGACTCCGCAGGGATCGGGAATCCCAAAATCTCGATGTCCTTGGCCTCATATTCCCCCGGAAATGAGATCACCGTCCCGTCGGAAGATTCGATGGACTCGGCCACCTCGGCAGCTTGTGTCCCGGTGAGCGTTTTAAGGATGATATCCGCCTTCAATCGATTGTTTTCGGGGTTTACCAGGATAGACGTCTCCCCGCTTTGCAGCCGAAAACAGCCGTTGCCAAAATAGTTGATAACCATATATGGTAGATTTTAACAGAAATTGAAGGAGATTTCCAGAGCAACGTAACGATTTTTTAATCTACGATCTTTATTGAAAAATCGAGAAAATCGTCGCCCTCCTTGTTGAATTCAAAATCGCCCACGATCTTTTCCCGGGCAAGCATATGTGGAAGCCAATGCCTGTCATCCGGCCACATGCTTTCAAACGGGAGATGGCTGATGGGATACCATTGTGGACGCATTTCCTCCGATTCCCGGGGATCGCCATGCCATACGTGCAGGAAAAATACGTGGACATCCCAATTGAGCTTTTCATTCTCCACCGAGCGAAAGTGAAGCAATCCCATCGGCTTTAAGTCGCCCTCATGCGCCGTAACCCCAATTTCCTCTTCCATCTCCCGCAACGCGGCGTGCTCGATGCTTTCGCCCTCATTGGCCTTCCCGCCGACCCCGTTCCATTTGCCCTCGCCAAATCCGCGCTTCTTCATTGCAAGAAGGATCTGTCCGTCCTTCAGAAGAAAGCAAAGTGTCGAAATTCTCATCTGTAAATTATAGCTGATTCAAAAGGAAATGACGGGCAGGAAAAATGGCATTCCCCTTGCAAAAGCCGAAAACTCCTCTATAATCACCCTTATGCCACAATCTGAAGATACCAAAGCAACCGCGCTCGCGCAGGCGCTCAAGACCGAACTTTCCGCTGCCGCATGGCCTAAGGAAGGGACGGTCGTTGAGGTCACCCTCATCAAAAAGCTCCCCAGAAAAGCCTATTTCGATATGGGCCGCTTCGGGACGGGAATCGTTTACGGTGCCGAAATCGGCAACGCAAGGGAGGCGGTTCGCAACCTGAAGCCTGGCGATAAGATGCAAGCGAAGATCGTCGCACTCGACGGCGAGGAAGGCCACATTGAGCTTTCGCTCTCCGAGGCCGGCAAGCAGAAACTTTGGCAGCAGGCGAAAGAACTCACGGAATCGGGCGAAGTGATCAAAGCGAAGATCGTCGGGGCAAACGCAGGCGGCCTCATGACCGTCGTCGCGGAAGAGCTCAAAGCGTTCCTCCCCGTTTCCCAACTTTCACTCGAACATTACCCGAAGGTTCCGGATGGCGATCGCCAGAAGATCACCGAGGAGCTGAAGAAGTTCATCGGCCAGGAGCTCAACGTGAAGATCATCGACGCGAACCCCCGCACCAACAAAGTGATCGTCTCCGAACGCGAGGTGCTTTCGGCAAATGTGAAAGAGCTCCTTGGAGCCTACACGGTTGGCCAGGTGGTTGATTGTATCGTCTCGGGCGTCGCAGACTTCGGTGTCTTCGTCCGCTTCACCGATAACCCGCAGATCGAGGGCATGATCCACATCTCGGAGCTCGATTACAAGCTCATCGAAAATCCGAAGGAGCTCGTGGCGATCAACGATCAACTCAAGGCAAAGATCATCGATATAAAAGAAGGCCGCGTCTTCCTTTCTCTCAAGGCGCTTAAAGAAGATCCTTGGGATAAGGTGAGCGGCATGTTCAAACCGGGCGATACCGTGCAGGGCAAAGTCTACAAATTCAACCCGTTCGGTGCCGTTGTCGCGCTTGACGGTGACCTCCAGGGAATGGTTCATATCTCAGAATTCGGCGGGCAGGACGAGATGAAGAAGGCGCTTGCCGTCGGCCAGACCTATCCGTTCGTCATTGATGCGGTGAAGACCGACGAAAAGAGAATCACGCTGAAGATCAAGAAATAAAACAATCCCCCGATATGGTTCCTCGGGTACGGCGTTGCGCTCTGGTGAGCGCGTGCCTCCCCTCTCGGCGACCTTCATCGCCTCCGAGAGCCCCTCGAAACTATATCGGGGGATTGTTTTATTTCTTTACTTTCGAGTGCAAATCTTTTATTCTAAGTCTTGAATTCAATGCCGGGCTAGCTCATCGGTAGAGCGCTGCCCTGAAGAGGCAGGCGTGCCCAGTTCGACTCTGGGGTCCGGCACAGAGGTTAACTTAAATTAAATAACATTTCGCAGTCGGGCTGCTGGGAATTGAACCCAGTCTACCTGTACCCAAAACAGGCGTACTACCGGTATACGACAGCCCGTATACAATCAGGACACTACCAAGCGCGTCCCTTTAAAGTATCTCACTTTTGGTTTAGAATCAACCCAGGAAAAGCATAACGCATTTCTTTTCGGTCCTTGTAGTTCAACGGATAGAACGACTCCCTTCTAAGGAGTAGATCGTGGTTCGATTCCACGCGAGGACACAAATAAAGCCAGTCCTCTTTTGAGACCGTTGTGTCTGCACGGCAGGTCTCAAAAGAGGACTGGCTTTATTCTTTTTCTTTTCTGTAGAGAAGGTATGAGTAAACCACCAATCCGATGGCGGCGACGAGGGCGGGAATGATGATAAGCCAAATGGCGGCCGAGGGGAAAATGATGCCGAACAGCGTGAAGACGGCACAGATCTTGAACGCAAGGCCGGCGACTTCGTGCGTCTTTTTCCAAACACGCTCGCTTGAGAGCGTCCATGGTGTACGGATGCCGATCGTCCAATTCGACTCGGTGTGCGGCAGGAAAAATCCAAGAAGGTAAAAGAGCGCTGCAAGGGCCGGAATGAGCGCGGACGCGAAGTTGAAACTATCGTTCATGTTCCAGACGAGCGTCAAGAGATAGAGGTAATAAAAGAAAATTGCGAACGCGATGATAAAATAATCGAAATATTTCCTGAACTTCTCGATATTCTTCCGCTTTGGGTCGATGCGCGGCAAGAAGAACAAAACAATGGCGACCAGAAGAAAGATGATCGGCAGCGCGAAGGCGCCCCACCAGCGCGACATATATCCGTTAGGTTGCCCCGCAGCGTTCCAGTGGGAAACCACGATCGTCGGCATATACGGGTAGAACGCCGCGCCTATGACGAACGATGCCACGACCATAATGAATAAAAACCATTCCGCCTTTCTCATCCCATTATTATAGAACAAATGGATTATTTTCGCGGAGCCGACCGACGTCCGGACTTCCTTCGCCTCGTTGCAAATTGTTTCCCCTTTCGCTACCATAACGAGAGGTCACGCGCGCTTAGCTCAGTGGTAGAGCGACTCGTTTACACCGAGTAGGCCGAGGGTTCGATCCCCCCAGCGCGCACAAAAAAGAACATCCCTCTTTTCGGCTCGTGATAAGAATAATTCGCTGAAAAGAGGGACGCTCTTTTTCTATCTGCTCAGTTTGTAGAAATTTTCGAACAGCTTTGCGACAAGGATCGGTCCCGTTCCGCCCGGAGTTTTTGTGTAGTGGATATTTTTCTCTTCGGCGCCACGGGGATCAAAGTCGCCCGTTATCTTCCCGTCGATCTTATTGAAACCAAAATCAATTACGACCGCTTCGTTTTTTAAGTGCTGAGCGCTAAAAAGATTTGCCTGCCCGGCGCCGCTCACAATGATGTCGGCATCCGTAAGCTTCGCGTGAATGTCCTTCACGGTGATGTCGAGCACCACAAGCTCTGCCACTCTATTCTGCAGCCAAAATCCCACCGGCTTTCCGATAAGAAATCCCGCGCCCACCATCACCACTTTCAACTCACGCAGGTTGCGACGTTCAAGCTTCAAAACCTCCTCGACCGTTCCGACCGATGGCGGCGCGATCAGCCCGCGCTCGGTATAAAAAGCGCCAAGCGCCTGCTCCGTCAAGCAATCAACGTCCTTCTCCTTCGGGATCGCATTCAGCACATAATAGCGATTGACGCCCGCCGGAAGCGGAAGCTGGACAATGAACGCCCCGCATGGTTTCGGCTGTGCGAGCCGCCCGATCTCGGCGCGAAGCTCGTCGGTCTTCATATCCGCCGGAAGCTGGTAAAGACGGAATTCTATCCCCAATTCTTTTGCGATCCTCTCTTTTTGTTTGAGAAAGTTGATCGATGCCGGATCGTCACCAACTAAAACCGCCCCGAAAAAACCTTCCGGTTTCGCCGCTGTTTTTAATCGTTCTTTGATTTCTCCCGCGATCGCATTGCCGTCGATGACCATGTTTTAAAAGCCTATCACTTTGGCTTCGATTTATCTAGCGCTATTCATTATCCAGTGACGCCCAAAGATAGCGGGACCCCAGACTGCGATACGGCCTCCACTTATCGGTGATCTTCTTGGCCTGTGCTGGCGTCGGATGTTTTTTCAACTTATAAATATTTTTGATGGCGTTCTTGAGTCCAAGGTCGCCGTACGAAAAGACATCCTCCCTGCCGAGGGAGAATATCAGAAACATTTCCGCGGTCCATGGCCCGATGCCCTTCACTTGTGTAAGATGTTCGACCACCTCCTCGTCGGTCCATGAATCGATCGTTTTCAAATTCACCGTCTTATCCGAAACTTTCTTGGCGAGGTTCTTGATGAAACCGACCTTCATCTTCGAAAGCCCGGCCTTCCGCATTCTCGCGGCAGGCAGTTTTATCACGTCCTCCGGAGCGGGAAATTCCTTGCGCGGGAAAAGCGCGACAAAGCGTCCGAGTATGGTGTCCGCCGCCTTTCCGGAAAGTTGCTGATTCACGATCGCGGCGACGAGCGAACGGAAATGATTTTTCTCCTTCGGCAACGCACGAAGTTCTATCCCGGTGATCGCACGCGCAAGGATCGGATCGTGCTTTTTAAGATGGGCTATTTGAATTTTTTGCACAATGCCAACACTTCTTTTTTCACGTTTTTCTTTTCCGCAAGCACCGCGTTGATGAACCCGGCCACCTGCCTCATCTCTTTTTCTTTCATGCCGCGCGTGGTGAGCGTCGGCGTACCGAGACGGACTCCCGAAGGATCCATAGGCGGGCGCGGATCGTAAGGGATCGTATTATAGTTCGCCACAATGCCGTTTTCCTCCAAGCGAACGCTCGCGTCCTTTCCGGACAATCCCCGCGCCGCCACATCCATCAATATAAGATGCGTATTGGTGCCACCAGAAACCGTCCTCCAACCGAGACGCCCTAATTCGTCCGCGAGCGCCTGTGCGTTTTTAACGATCTGCGCCGCGTATTTTTTGAACGCCGGGCGCGACGCTTCTTCGAGCGCCGTCGCGGTCGCGGCGATCTGGTTCACGTGAGGACCGCCCTGAAGGCCCGGGAAGACCGCGCGGTCAATGGCGCGCGCGATATCGAATTCCTTCTTGTTCCCGGCTTTATCCACTGTTGCTGCCACAGTGGCGGCGATCTTCGAGCCGCGATTGGCGAAGATCATGGCACCACGAGGCCCACGCAATGTTTTATGCGTGGTGGTCGTCACGACGTCCGCGTAAGCGAACGGCGTGGGATATGCGCCACCGGCGACCAACCCAGCAAAGTGTGACATATCAACCATTAAATATGCATTAACTTCGTCGGCGATCGCGCGGAATTTTTTGAAATCTATGACGCGCGGATACGCCGTGAAGCCGGCGACGATGAGGCGCGGCTTTTCGATACGGGCGATCTGCGCGATCGCGTCATAATCCAACAACTCGGTTTTTTGATTCACCGCATAACGGACCGGCGTCCAAAACTTTCCTGTCGCACTCACGCTGTGGCCGTGGGTCAGATGGCCGCCCATACGAAGTTCCATGCCCATGATCTTTTCTCCCGGAGGGACGAGCGCGAAATAGACCGCAAGGTTCGCAGGCGATCCGGAATACGGCTGGACGTTCACATGCCATTTTTTCGGCGAAAGTCCGAACGCTTTGAGCGCCCGCTCGCGGCAAAGATCCTCAATCTGGTCGATATATTCATTACCGCCGTAATAGCGCGCGCCGGGATATCCCTCCGCATATTTATTGGTAAGCGATGAGCCGAGCGCGGCAAGCACATCCTGCGAAACCATGTTCTCCGACGGGATCAGGTCGAGTGTTTCGTGCTGGCGTTTATCTTCTTTTCTGATAAGGTTTTGTATTGTTTTATCCATAGCTCTCATCATACGCTTTTTCACCGATTTGAAAAATCCCCAAAAGACGTGTAGATTAGATGGGTGTTATCGTGGTATATTTACCAACAAATAAAAGTGATGGTGCCTATAGCTTAATGGTAAAGCTCCGCTCTGTGGCAGCGGCAATAAGGGTCCGATTCCCTTTAGGCACCCCTTATGGGTTTTATTTTGTAGAAACCGCTGATTAAGCAGGTAAACTATGGATAATTCGGGAGTTTGTATATCGGGATAATGGTATTCCACATTTTTTGGGAAAAGAATCTTTTTTAGAATGCCAAGGTCTTTTGCACCCAGCTTTTTCCAGTCTTTGTGGAGAGTTTGTATAACGCCGATCGTAAACTCAAGTGTATGCTCGATATCGAATTCTTCCTCGCTGCTATGTAGGGAAATTTCCAACTGGCGGATTTCTTCGTTCCGCTTTGAAAGTTCGAGCTTTA
>CAYQFA010000021.1:0-16366 GCA_964416665.1 uncultured Candidatus Saccharibacteria bacterium | reverse complement strand
CCGAGATCGAAGACATTTCCCGCTTCCACCGCCCGTGCCTTTTTGAGCGTTCCTTTACCGCACCGCGTGCACTTTTCGTTCTCTTTCTCTTTTGCGATCTCCACGTTCACGCAAAAGTCACACGCGTCACAATATAAGATGTCGTCCTCGCCCGCATCGGTGAGCACCATGAACTCGTATGAAATTTTTTCCGTGAATGCGCCGCCGGAGGCCTCGGTCACTTTTGCGACAAGTCCCATGCGCTCGAAGATGCGCAGATACGCCTTTTTCGCCACTGCATAGAATTTTTCAAAATCTTCCTGCGTCTCATGAAAGCTGTACATATCCTTCATGAGGAACTCCACACCGCGCAGCAGACCCGACTTCGAACGCAGCTCATCACGAAATTTCCAGTTGATCTGATACACCGCCTTCGGGAGATCTTTATACGTATTCAGATATTTCATGACGAGCGGCGTCACCACCTCTTCCTCGCTCTGCCCAAGCGCATAATCCCTTTCCGTGCGGCTCTTCACTTTAAAAAGCACATCGATCTTGTCCCAACCGCCGGTCGTCGCCCAAATGCTTTTCGGATGGATGATCGGCATGGAGATCTCCTGGCCGCCGATCGCGTCCATCTCCTCGCGCACGATATTCTCTATCTTATTGAGCGTTCGCAACCCGAGTGGCAGATAGCTGTACACACCCGACATCAACTTCGAAACAAACCCGGCGCGTGCCAAAAGCTGAGCATTTACCGTGGCTTCGTCCTTTGGGGCGTTCCGCTCTATTTTTGTGAATAGCTGAGATTGGCGCATATAGGCCAATCGTAGCACGGATTTGAGGCAAAATAAATGGGTGCCTGCGCTGTATGTCCGTTTGTTTTACCCGGCTCAATCGAGCCTTATTTCTTTCGATGATACCAAAAGGTTAAAAATAGAATAGTCCACGAACCGACGACGCCGAAAACGAAGCCAAGGATGATCGTAAGATCGCGAAGATAGAGCCCATAACACAGCCAGGATGCGGTGCCGATGGAAAAAATTATATATGACGGGAGGGAGATGTCCTTCGTGGACTTCGTTTTAACGATCTTCCATATTTGAGGATAATATCCAAGCGACATTAATATCCCCGTTATCGTCGCGAATAATTGAACGATCATACCTTCTTATTTTTCATCGCAGCAGTCTTCATGCCCCGCTTTTTCTTTCTTGCCAACTTCGGATCGCGCGAAACGAACCATCGATCTTTTTCGTCGAACCACCATGAGTCGGGATGGGTGGAAAGAAGATACTTACCAACCGACTTCCCTTCTTTTGTTTTCAGCCGCTGAAACGCGCTCTTCTGCCACGCGCGAGCTTTGGTGTTACCCTTCAATTCTTCCTCGCGAAGCGTGGCAAGCCATTCAAGCCCATCGGCGTCTTTCACCAATTTCGCCTCAAGCGTTTTCTTTGCCTGCTCTTCGGCATAAAATTCCCCCATCTCCTTTCCGAATGGGATCTCCATAGCGATGTCTTTGAACGCTTGCGATTCCGCGAGACGGCCGTAGCGCTGATGAACGTAATTGAGATCGGACGTCCTTCCTTCGCCAAAATCATGAAAAAGGCTCATATAAATAGCTTTCGCCCTGTCGGCTTTCGGTGTTAGATAGCACAAAGCATAGGCGATGTAAGTCGTCCTCAATAAATGCTCAGCCACGGACTGGCTTCCCGTTCCCAAAAACCACAATCCCGAACGCGGCGTTTTGCTTAAAATCCCGGCTTCATAGATAAAGTGCGCGATGGACTGCATCTCATCATTTTTCATAGCTTAATATTAACATATCGTGCCGCCGCCGAGCATTTCGCCATTTGCATGGTAAAAGACCACCGACTGGCCTTCGGCCACGAACTTCTGCGGTTTGGCGAAAACGAGTTTGTAATTACCGTTATGAAGCAGCGAAAGCACCGCTTTTGAAATTGGTTGCCGATAACGCACGCGTGCAAAAACCTCTTTTTTATCTTTTCTTAATGAAGCCTGAGTATCCTTATTAATGAAGTTTACGCTGGCAATCTCTATCTCCTTGCGAAAAAGGGCTTCGTTTTCGCCGCCTTCGGCGAGGACAACGGTATTTGTCGCGGCATTTTTTGCGGCAACGTAGAATGGCTTGCGCGCCGCAGCAGCTGCGCCGGAGCCGACGCCGGTCTTCGGAAATTTGAAATCGGCATCAATGTGACGCTGGCCGATGGTATAAAACTCGGCGCCGAAATGTTCGCCGATCTTTTCGCCGGCGGTCGTCACAAGTGCCCCGCGCTTTGAAGGAATGTGTTCCCGCAAAAAATCATCGAGTGAAAATTTTCCAAGGAAGCATATTCCCTGCGAATCTTTCTTCTCTGCCGTCGGCAATCCGGCTGCGCGGGCGATCTCGCGCACCTTCGGTTTCATATAGTCGCCTATCGGAAACAGGCAATGGGTCAATTGCGCCTGAGTGAGCGTCCATAAAAAATACGACTGGTCCTTATTGGGATCGTCCGCCGCAAAAAGTGCCGCCGCGCCATTCTTCATTTTTTCGATCTTCACATAATGCCCGGTCGCAACATAGTCCGCTCCCATCGCAAGCGCCTTTTCCAAAAAGATGCCGAACTTTATCTCGCGATTGCACATCACATCCGGATTCGGCGTGATACCGCTTCGATAGCCCTCGATCATGTATCGCACCACGCGCTCCTTATACTCCTTCTCAAAATCCCAGACATAGAACGGTACGCCGATGTGTTCCGCAACGCGCCGTGCGTCTTCGGCGTCGCGCTCGGCGCAGCCATCGATGTTATAGCAACGCATAAAAACGCCAATCACGTTGTGGCCGCGATGTTTGAGCAATAGCGCTGCGACGGAGCTGTCCACTCCGCCCGACATGCCGACGAAGACTGTTTTCTTCATCATTGTTTTCTTTAGTGACATTATACACAAACGTCCTTATGAGAACCTTCACGAAGTGAGGCTGTCGGTTCTCATAAGGACGTTTGTTTATAATCCCTACACCCGCTCCACGTAGGAACCGGTCTGCGTGTTCACGCGGATCATATCGCCCTCATTGATGAAGAGCGGTGCGGAGATCTTCGCCCCTCCCTCGATCGTTACCACCTTCGTTCCACCCTGGGCAGTATTGCCTTTGAGCGCCGGCGGCGCTTCGGTCACTTTGAATTCCATCTTCACCGGGATCTCCACTTTGATGACCTTGTCCTCGAACGTCATCGTCGAAACGCGAGTATTCGGCTTCAAAAACTGGCCCTGATCGCCGACGACATCCTTTTCGAGCGCAAATCGCGCCTTGGGATTGCCCTCTTCGTGGAACCAATACTGGCCTTTGCTCTCATAGATGAACAACGCGTGCTTGCGTTCGATCTCCGCCTCTTCGAACGTATCGCTCGCCTGATAATTGCGGTCCAAAAGCTTGCCGGTGATCAAGTTGCGGATACGCGTCTGCACGACGGCCTTGCGCTGCTGCATACGCAAAAAATGCGTCTCTATGACCTCATAGGGCGCGCCATCAATAACGAATAAAACTCCTTTCGTAAGATCGGTATAAGCGAGTGACATAACGGATATTATTATAGCGAAAATAAAAATGTTTGCAACTGCGGACGGACAAACAAAAAACATCCCTTTCTTCTGACAAATTCGTCTTCGCACGAGTCAGAAAGGGATGCTCTTTTGTTTATCTGCTATTCGTTCTCGGCGTGCGGCATCGGCCGATCGCCGTGTGGCTGGTGCGTACTGCCTTCCGGTTCCTCGATCTTGAGATTCACGCGAGCGTTATTTTTAACGCCGACGATCTTCAAAAGCGAGCGGATGGCTTTTGCGGTGACGCCCTGACGGCCGACCACCTGGCCCATATCTACGGCGTTCACGTGAAGCGAGAGCAATACTCCCATTTCATCGACCTTGCGGTCGACTCTCACGTCATCCGGATGGTCTACCAGTGATTTTACCAAGTACTCGAGAAATTCCTGATCTGCTGAAGGTGAGTTCGTCATTGATGATCTGATGTTCTTTCGTTTGTTCGATCCTTGGGAATGGAATCAATCGACCTTTCGTTCAATCGTTTTTTTAAATTATATACTTATTCTATAAAATTGTCAACAAATCCACCGCGCACGATCCTATGCCTCGGCGGGTGTCGAGGATTCCGCAACCGGCTCCGCCGCGGCAGGAGCGGCAACCTTCGCAACCGCCTTCGGCATTTTCACTGCCACCTTCTTCGAAGTAAGGACGCCCTGACCAACCAAAAGATTATGAGCGGTGATGGTGGGATGGGCACCCATCTTGACCCAATGCGCCACGCGATCCTTCTTGATGGTGGCTGCCTTGGTAAGCGGGTTATACGAACCCAGATCCTCCACCGGCGGTGCCGCCATCTTCGAGCGTTTTTCAGCGACAACAAGCCGATAGCTCGGCTGATGCTTCTTCCCTATGCGTTGTAATTTAATAGCCAACATGCAGTCCATTATACTATATCTCCGTGTAAGGTCAAGATAATCTATTTGAGGTATACTTTTTACATGAAAATAGGCGTTTTTGATTCCGGATTGGGTGGACTGTTCACGATGAAAAGCTTGGTGAAAAAGCTGCCACAGTACGATTATATTTATCTTGGCGACACCCAGCGTGTTCCCTACGGCAATCGTTCGCACGAAACGGTCTATCAATTTTTGGAAGAAGCGGCGGAATATCTGTTCGAGCATGATTGCAAACTGATTCTCGTCGCCTGCAACACCGTCTCTGCGGAGGCTTTGAGACGGATCCAGCGGGATTACCTTCCTGCGCATTATCCGGACAGGAAGATTTTGGGGATCATCGTACCCACGGCGGAGGCAGCGTTAAAAGATCCCAAAGCAAAAAGGATCGGCATTCTCGCAACCCAAGGCACGGTCAGTTCGCAGACCTTCGTAAGGGAAATAAAGAAAATACGCCCAAGCGCCAGCGTTTTCCAGGAACCCGCGCCGCTCCTCGTACCGCTGATCGAGAGTGGTTCGACCAATTTTGCGGATCCCATTTTACGCAAATACCTGCGGCCGCTCATACGCAGAAAGATCGATGTGCTCATTTTAGGATGCACCCACTACCCTATCGTCAAACGGCAGATCAAAAAAATATGCGGCAAGAACATGAGGATAATATCGCAGAACGAGATCATCTCGGCGAAGCTTTCAGATTATTTGAAGCGACATCCCGAGATCGAAAAGAAACTTGGCAAGAATAAGCACCGACGGTTTCTCGTCACCGACCTGACCGACACGACAAAAAGTCTCGCAAAAAAATGGTTCGGCGCTGAGATCAAGCTCGAGATCATAACGCTGTCCAGATAGCAACAAATACAAAATCCCTTCCCATTGCTTTTTGAGGGGCTCTCGGAGCCGCCGAAGGGCGGCGAGAGCGAGCGGCCGCGCAGCAGCGCGGAACGCGTACCCGAAAAAAGCAATGGGAAGGGATTTTGTATTTGTTGCTATCTGGATTCCGTCCTGTCCTTAAGCTTGTTCAACAGGTGATTCGCGTAATCCTTTCCACCCAGACCGAAGGCCAGGCCGCCGGCAAGCGCAAGCATGGCGATGAATCCGGTCACGAGCGTCTGGATCATCGCAGCGGCAATGTTCAATTGCGTAAGCGCTGCCATGAAACCGAAGATGACGACCACCCACCACACCAACGTGCCGAGGAAATTCGCCGCATGCAGTTTTGCGCTCATCACCGACGCCGTCACGACCCGACGCAAGAAATGCCCGAGCACGAGCGACGCAAGCAGGATAAGCACCGCCGCGATCACGTTCGGCAGGTAATTGAGTATCGAAGTCAGGAATCCCGAAAGCGCGTAGAGCCCGATGCTATCGGACACGGCAAGCAGGAACCCGACAATGATGAACCAATATACCAAACGGCCGAGGAAATACGCCGCGCGCAGCTTGAGGCCTGCACGCTCGAATATCGGTTTGAGGCCGAGTTTTTCAAGGAAGGTATCAAGGCGGACCGCTTCGAAGATCTTTTCGACGAGGGCACCCAAACCCGCCGCGACGATCAAGCCGATGATCAGCACGATCAACGCGCCAATGAGGTTCGGTATGAAACTCGCGAAACTGACCCAAACATTCGCCAACGAACCGACCACGACATCGCTCCAACTTTGTATGATCATAATAATGATGAATATGTTAACGGTAACAGTAGTCCCAATCGACCTTTGGTATGTCTTTATTATAGCAAATCAAGACGGCGAAGTTCGCCGAATAAGGTAGCGTCGCCGGTGAACCGGATCGTATTCATACCCAGCTCCCTCGCTGCGGCTACGTTGGCCTCTTTGTCGTCTATAAAAAGCACCTGCTCGGGCCTCACTTTTAAATGCTTGAGGGCATAGCGATATATCCTCTTATGGGGCTTCCGCATCCCTAACTGACATGAGAGAAAGAGCCTGTCAAAATAATGATAGATGCCCAAACGCTCATCGACCGCCATCCTCATCTCGGTGATGTTCGAAAGAGCCACGATGTTCGCGGTTTTTTGCAATCGCGCGAGCACCCTCAAAAGCTGTTTGTTCACCTTTGATCTCCTGACAGCCACACCGACCCAAAGATCCATAAGTTCCCTTTCTTTTTCCCTCAGTAGAAATTTTTTTCTGAGGACCCTAAAAAATTGCCGCGCGGACATTTTTCCGCTCAACATCCGGGCGATATATCTTTCATGAAATTCCTCGCTCTTGCCCGGAGGCAAACCTATCTTCTTTCCAAAGTCCTCATAGATAGCCCGAAAACTTTTCTCGGTGTCGAGAACCACTCCTCCGATATCAAGCATGATGACCGTGATCATGGAATAGAATTTTTGTGGACCCAGGGAGAATCGGACTCCCGCCTCAGCAATGCGAATGCCGCGTAATACCACTTTACTATGGGCCCAAGACGTCAGAAAATTTATCGCACCTTTTGGCACTACCGATATTCTACCCGCAGCGCGGCTAGCTTTCAAGTTTGAGCGACACCACCTTCGAACTGCCGTCCTCCGCAAGCGTCACGCCGTAGAGGATCTCTGCGGCCTCCATGGTGGCGCGGTTATGCGTGACGACGATGAACTGGGAGTGTTTTGAAAACTCCTTCAACATGTCGCCAAAGCGACGCGCGTTGCGTTCGTCGAGCGGGGCATCGATCTCATCAAGCACGAGGAACGGCGGCGGGCTCACCGATATCATCGCAAAGAGCGCGGCGATCCCGACAAGGCTACGCTCGCCGCCGGACAGCATATCGAGCGATGTCGTCTTCTTGCGTGGCAACTTTATCTCGATGTCCACGCCGCCGACACGCTCAAGCGCGACTTCTTCCTCAACATCTTCTCCGCTCTCGTTGCGAGCGAGAACGCCCCCCCCTTCGCCGACCTCTTCGGCCTCATCGTCCGCGGATCGCTCCGCTTTCGGCTTCAACACCTTCAGCTTCGCCGAGCCGCCATCGAACATCAGCGCAAAGAATTTCTCAAACTCATCGTTGATCTTGGAAAGCGACTTATCGAACTCGGTCTTGATCTTCTCGGTAAGCTCCCGCATGAGCGCGGTGAGATCGGTGACGGCCTTGGTAAGATCTTCCGATTCCTTCAACAGATAGTTGTAACGCGTTTCGGTCTCGCTCGCCTCTTTCACTAATGCGTGATCGACCTCACCGATGCTCGCGAGATCGCCCCGCAGACGGAAAATGCGATGTTCCGTTTCGCCGAAATTGAACTGGTCGGCGGTCGCTGTTCCGGAAACCGACGACACTCCGCGAAAATCCTCGGGCCGACGACCGGCTTGCTCGATCTGGCGCAGCACCTCATCGTGACGAAAATCGATACGCTCCTTCTCGAGCAGCAACTCACGGTTCTCCTTTTCCCATGCATCAATCTTGCCTTGTGCCAACTGCACGTCGGCGACAGCACCCTTGAAGGTCGCATAAAAACCTTCCTGCCCCGCTTCCAGTGACCGCTCGCTCTCACGAAGCGACGCGATATCCTTTTCGAGCGCGGCAAGGTCCTTTGCCGTCTGCTCAAGCCCGCGGCGCAGATCGTCGGGTACCGGCGCAGCGGCGGTGCGGGACACCGGTGATTCTTTCTCCTCGAGCGCAAAACCGATTTCCTCAAGGACCGTCTCAATGGCGGCCTGCACCGCAAGCGGCTCCTCGTTAAGCACGGATTCCAATTCTGCCTTTATCTTCTCCAGGACATCAATGAAGTGTTCCACCCCGCGGTCCGCGCTATGAGCGCCGACCGATCGCTTCGCCATATCAATTTGCGCTTCAACGCGGCCAAGATCCTTTTGAAGCTTGCTGCGGGTCTCCATCAGCGCGGCTATCTCCTGCTTCACGCCGGCAAGACGCTTGCGCTCTTCCGGTTGGCTCTCCTCGACCGCCGCCTGACGCACCTGCGCCGCCTTTTTTTCTTTGATAAGCACCTCGGACTCCCGTTGGTGCGCAGCAATATTCTTTTCGATCACCGTGCCTTTTTCCTTAAGCTCGTTCAGCTGGAACCCGAAAAACCGGTCTTCGAGCATACGCAGTTCCTCTTCCAACGCACTGCGGCGTTCCCATCGGCTCGTCTGGCGCTTCAATGACCGCAAATGCGGCACTATCTCTTCGATGAGCGCCTGGGCCTTGTCAAGATTTATTTTACTGTTCTTTAATCTTCGCTCGGCGTCGGCTTTTTTGATCTGGTATTCGCGAAGTCCCAAAATTTCCTCGATCATTTCGCGGCGCTCAAGGGGCGTTGAGCGGACGAAGACATCGCTGTCGCCCTGGCCGATGATGATAAGCCCCCTGCTCCCCAGCCGCGCCTTCGCGAAAAAATCGATAAGGTCGCGCAGCAGGATCTCCGACTTGTTCAAATAATATTTGCTCTGGCCGTCGCGGGATATCTGTCGGGAGACCACCACCTCCTCGAAGTCCACCGGGAAGAACTTGTCCTTGTTCTCGAAGTAAAGGCTCGCCTGCGCCATACCGACGCGCGCGCGCTTCTGCGTGCCGGCGAAAATGAGGTCTTCCACTTTCGCGCCGCGCAAGTTCTTGGCATCGCGCTCGCCCAAAAGCCAACGCATGGCGTCCACAATGTTCGACTTTCCGGAGCCGTTCGGCCCGACGACCGCCACGATGCCCGCCGGAAACTCCAACACCGTCTTCCCAGCGAACGATTTGAAACCGTTCAGTTCAAGTTTTTTCAGGAAATTCGACATTGTTGGCTAGTGATATTTCTTCAGCGCATTCTTCGCCGCATCGATCTCCGCCTCCTGCTTGGACGCACCTTCGCCGGCAGCGATCATTTTTTCGCCGAAATAAACTCCCATCGTAAAGATGCGACGATGCGCCGGCCCGTCCTCGGTAACGATCTTATACGTCGGCGTCAGTTTGAACCGTTCCTGCACGATCTCCTGCAATTCGCTTTTCGCGTCCTTATAGCTCTTCGTCTTGAGCACCTCATCAAGATTCACCATCACGAACACATCGATGAACTTACGGGACGGCCCGAGCCCCTGATCGAGATACATGGCACCGATGAGCGCTTCCATCGCATTCGCCAGAATGACCTCGCGCGCCTTGCCCGTATCCTTCTTCTCGCCGCGGGACATCATGATGAAATTTTGCAAATTGATCCGCTCGGCAACTTTCGCAAGGATCTGATAGTTCACCAGCGCCGCGCGCAACACGGTGAGCCGCCCTTCCGGCTGGGTGGGAAATTTATTGAAAAGCCCGTCGCTCACAACAAGTTCCAAGACCGCATCGCCCAGATATTCCAACCGCTCGTTGTGCGGCAAAGGCCATTTGGGATATTCATTGAGATAAGAACGATGCGTGAGCGCTTCGGTCAACAGATCCTTATTCTTGAAACTGATGCCGATATTCTTTTCGAGTGCGTCGGGAGATGCCATGCTCTGCTTATTTTTTGGTCGGCTGAGGTTTTGATGATTGCGGTTTTGGCGACGCCGGTGACGGTGATTTTCCCGGAACGTGCGGTGCCTGTTTTTCTATCATCTCGCGATAGATGGTGCCCAGCACCCCATTAACGAAACGCGCGGCGTTCGGTCCGCCATAATTCTTGGCAAGCTCGATCGATTCATTGATGGCCACCTTCGGCGGCACTTCTTCGGGATCGGCATACATCAATTCGTAAAGCCCGATGCGTAAAATATTGCGATCGATGATCGCGATCTTGTCGAGCGGCCATTCGGGCGCGGCCTTGCGCATGGTATTGTCGATGTCCTTCATATGCGCGGCGACACCGTGAAGAATTTTCCAACCGAATTCCGGCTCGTCAACGCCCGGCGCGAATTCGGCAAGATTCCTCTCGAGGATCTCGGTAATATCCTTTTTTTTACCATAAAAATCCCACTCATAGAGTGATTGGAGCACGACGGTTCTGATTAAATGCCTTGTTGCCATAGTTTTGAAAAGAACCTACCCGCTTGTTGAACGATGCTACTTCTTGCCGCACGCCGCACACGTCCGATGCGCGACTTTCGGCGCTCCGCAGTTCTTGCACACAAGCAAAACCTGCTTCTTCATCGCAAGATGCGATCGCCTCCGACCCACTTTCCCTTTAGTATGATGTTTTATTGGTACGCCACCCATAATAGATAATAAGGTTAATTTATCGCTTTATGATAGGCTTCTTGCGCAAAAAAGTCAATCGGTGAGCGTCGCAAGGACCATATTTTTCGATGGCGGTACGATGAGCGGCAGTGCCATAGCCTTTGTGGATCGCAAAATGATAACGAGGATAACGAGCTGCCAGTTTTATCATAAAACGGTCCCGGGCGACTTTAGCGATGATGGATGCCGCCGCAACCGCAGGGATCTTTTCGTCGGCTTTAATGACCGTCTTCGCCTGTTTATGACGTTCCGATTGGTTCACGCGATCGCCGAGGAACAGCCCACCGTCAAGGAAAACGCGGGTTGTTGGACCAATGCCATGCTTTTGAACAAGTCGCGCGAACGCCCGTTCGGCCGCACGGTTCGCCGCCGCCGAGATGTTCGTTCGCTCTATCCCCCGCGGGTACACGCGTGCGATCGCGAATTTCACTTCCGCATGGCCCCTAAAATACTTCGCCCACGCTTCGCGCTGCCGAGCGCTAAGCTTTTTAGAATCTTTTAATATTCCCAGGCCTGCACTTTCGATGATCGTTTTGCTTCGTTGCGGCAACAGCACTGCCGCAACAACCACCGGCCCCGCAAGCGCGCCGCGACCGACCTCATCGATGCCAATGACACAACCACGAGAAGCCATCTCGATATTTATGAACCAAGGAGGCTACCTGGGTCATTAATGCCGCTCGAGACCGAATTGATCGTCTGATTGATCCATATTGCCGCCAACCAGAACGCGATGACCGACGACACCACGAGGATGCCGAGCGCAATATAGCCGATCACACGCGCCTGCGGGTCGGACGATCGGATATATTTGATGCCCTCCCATTTGGTTATCGCGAGATATGCGATCCATGGAAGTACCGCACTGAAAAGATAGAGCAATATCTGCGTTCCCGTCGTCGTTGAAATGGGCGGAACCCGCAACTTCGCACCGCAATTCGGACAAAAATAAAACTCCGGCGGCTGTGGAAGGTGGCACTGCGGACAGATCTGCAACGGTGCCGCCGGTTGCTGCGGTTGGGATGGTTGCGATTGCGACAATGCTTGCGGCACGGAAATTTCGTCCATATATGTCCATTCTACCACGTTCAACCGATAATTCTCCTATCCCCCAGAAAACAAAAAAAGAAAGAACCCCCTCTTTGAAACTTTAGCGTCCGCGCGATTCGTTTCAAAGAGGGGGTTCTTTCTTTTTTTGTTGGTGCCCCCACTAGGATTTGAACCTAGGACCATCTCCTTAAAAGGGAGCTGCTCTACCAGACTGAGCTATAGGGGCATTGGCGCGCGACCGGGCGCGCAACAAACGACCTTGATATCTTAATGAAAAAACGAAAGACTTTCAACTTCCTCCTATCCCTCTTTCTCCAGATCCTCCAAAAGTTTTTTCGCTTTCGAGCCGGGATGCTTCGGCGCCTTGATGACGAAATTCACGAGAAGATCGCCGCGGGCGGATGAACCGAATCGTGGCATGCCCTCATGCGGAATACGAAGAAGGTCTTTGAGGTTAAAGTTCGCGGGGATCTCGGCAGAAACTTTACCGCCGGAAATGGATGACACTTCGATCTTTTTGCCAAGCAAAAGATCAATAAGATTCAGTTCGTACGCGACCACAAGTTCGGTGCCATGCCGCTCGAATACGCCGTTTGGCTTCACACGTACGCGGATGTAAAGGTCGCCGGACGCAGTGCCGCGCTCACCCGCCTCCCCCATGCCGTTCACTTTGATGAGCTGATTATCCTCGATGCCCGGCAAGAGCTCAATATTGATCGAACGTTCCGCTTCGATGCGGCCGGCGCCCTTGCACACCCCGCAAGGTTTCTTTGGTATCTCACCCGTACCATGGCACTTCGCGCACGTCTTCACCTGCGAAAGGTTGCCAAAAAAAGTGTGGCGTTGTTCGCGAACTTCCCCCTGCCCGTCGCACGTCGCACATTTTTCGAGCGTACTGCCCGGCTCCGCGCCCTTTCCGGAACATTTCTGACATTGCACCAGCGTCTTGAACCGCACCGTCTTTGTGACGCCCCGAAACGCCTCCTCCAATGTTATCTGTTCCTGCATCTCAAGGTCGGAGCCCTTCGCATACGTCTTTCGTCGCGGACGACCACCCATCCCTTCGAAGATAGTATCGAAGATATCGCCGAAATCACCCATGTCGCTGAACTGCGACGGGTCGAATCCCATGCCCTCCCAATTCACATTACCACCGCCAAAACCGCCCCACTGTCCGCCGGCGGCATTGAAACCGCCACCCGCACCGCCAAAACCGGCCGGACCTTCGGCGCTGCCGAAGCGATCGTACTGCGCACGCTTGTTCTTGTCCGAAAGCACCTGATACGCCTCGTTGATCTCTTTGAATTTTGCCTCATCGCCGCCTGATTTATCGGGATGATATTTATGGGCGAGTTTACGGTACGCTCTTTTGATGTCGTCCTCAGTGGCGCTCTTCACAACTCCTAAAATTTCATAGTAATTTTTCATGCTAGTAATTCTACCCTATCGGGGATAAAAAAAATATTAAGTCGTATGGCGGCGGAACGCCGGCGGCGCCCACGCTGTTTACGAATACCCGACGATCTCCCGCGTGTGCGATTCCTCTCCCACTTTTATGAACCCGATCGCCAGAAGCATTTCATAAAAGATAAGGGAGATGAACTCGGCAAACCAGATAAAGAGGATGCCGACGCCGCGAAGGGCGATGAAGATGACCGCCGCCCATCCGATGTCGAACCATCCGCCGGACTCGCTTTGCCACGCATTCATCATCCCCTGGAGAATGTTGTAGAACGCATCGCTTGTCGGCGAGGAAGAGGCAACGGGAGACGCGAGATTTTTTGCGGCAAGGCTCTGCTCAAGCTGCTGCGACTCCTGCTGGACCGCCGCGCTCTGCTGGTCCGACGTCAGGTTTTGAAAGCTGGGGTTGTTGGTCAATTCCATCTTCGCAAAGCTTTCCGAGAAACCCCCGAAGGAACCGTTCAAAGAAAGGCTGGGGTAAAAATCGTTGACGAATCCCGACGCCCAATCGAAGAACGTCCTGAAACTTTTCTGTGAGACCAGAAGCGGATTACCGCCAAGCTGAGGAACGTATATCAGCACCATGAAAATGAGCACTCCCGTGGTGAACTTGGTGAGCGTCGCATTCGCAACGCCGAAGAACGGTATCTCAAGGCTGTTGTCCAACCTCGCCCGTGCGGAGAAATATCCCCACACCAGAAAAATCAGCACGACGAATCCCGTAATGACGAGGATGCGCACATCGTCCTGCCAGAAGAATCCTATGAGCGCCAGCGCTTCAACAAAAACGACGAACAGCGTCCGGCCGCCATGCCGTGCGAGGAATGCCTGCAACACCGCGAGCACCGCGAAGAGCGTCAACGCGACGAACAGTATCCACACCGGCATCCCCTGCGTGAGATAGCGATAATAGCCGTAACCGAATCCCAGCGCCGCAAGGATGGCGAGAACGTCAAGCACGATCGACTTGTAAAAACCCGTCGGCCTACCGCCCGAAAGCGCGATCCTAGTTGGATTGATGAGGTTCTGGCTCGGCGCCGCCTTGTCCCCCAGCATTATTTTCCGTAGGTCCATTCTCCTTATTATACGCTGCTTGCCCGATTTTTTGTATCTCAGTGGAAAGCGCCGCCACGGCAGCCTCGATGGCGGCCTTGTCATCACCATCCTTCACTTTCTTTAGCGCCTCAAGTTTTTCGTCGATGGCGGTCTTGATTTCCGCCGCGAGCTTGTCCCCCGCCTCACGCATCGATTTCTCGGCGAGGTACACGATCGACTCGGCCTGATTGCGCACGTCGATCAACTCTTTCTTTTTGGTATCCTCAGCCGCATGTTCCGCAGCTTCCTTCTTCAACCGCTCGATCTCATCCTTTGAGAGGTTTGTTGACGCCTCGATCTTCACCGACTGTGATTTGTTCGTAGCCTTATCCTTTGCGGAAACGTTCAAGATGCCGTTCGCATCAATGTCGAACGTCACTTCGATCTGTGGAATGCCGCGGGGGGACGGCGGAATGCCATCGAGCATGAAGCGCGCAAGGGTCTTGTTGTCGGCTGCCATCGGACGCTCGCCCTGCAGGACGAGCACCTCCACCGACGTTTGGTTGTCCGCAGCCGTGGAAAACGTCTGCGTCTTCGCGGTCGGCACCGTCGTGTTCTTCGGGATCATCGGCGTCGCGACGCCGCCATAGGTCTCGATGCTCAAGCTGAGCGGTGTGACGTCGAGCAACAGGATATCTTTTACTTCGCCCTCGGTCTTGCGGCCTTCCGCCTTCGCTGAAAGGATCTCCGCCTGGATACCCGCGCCGAGCGCGACCACCTCGTCCGGGTTGATGCCCTGGTGCGGTTCCTTGCCGAACAACTTCTTCACCGCGTCCTGCATCGCCGGCATGCGCGTCTGACCACCGACGAGGATCACCTCGTTGATGTCGGCGATCTTGTACCCGGCACCTTTCGGCGCAGCCGCCGTCACCGTTTCCTGGGTAAGTTTGATCGAAAGATCGATATACTCCTGCACGAGGCTCTCAAGCTTCGCGCGCGTCATTTTTATCTGGAAGTGCTTCGGTCCCGAAGCGTCGGACGAGATATATGGGATATTGATCTCCGTCTCAAGCGCACTCGAAAGCTCGTGCTTCGCTCTTTCGGCGGCCTCCTTCAAGCGCTGGACCGCGAGCGGGTCCTTCGAGATATCGATGCCTTCCTGTTTTTTATATTCGGCAACGAGATATTCCTGAATCTTCTTGTCAAAGTCATCGCCACCGAGATGCGTATCGCCGCCCGTCGCACGGACCTCGACCGTCTGCTCTTTGGTTTCCGGATCGAACGCCATCTCGAGCACCGAGACATCGAATGTTCCGCCGCCGAAATCGTAGACGACTATCTTTTGATTCGTCTCTTTATTCACGCCATATGCGAACGCGGCCGCGGTCGGCTCGTTCAAGATGCGGTCCACTTTCAATCCGGCGATCTCACCAGCGTTCTTGGTCGCCTGGCGCTGTGAATCGTCAAAGTATGCGGGCACCGTGATGACCGCTTCATCAACTTTCTCACCGAGCCGCGCTTCCGCGTCGGCCTTGATCTTGCCCAGGATGAACGCCGAGATCTCTTCCGGCGAATACCACTTGTCGCCCATCTTCACTTCGACGCCGCCCGACGGGCCGGCCTGGATGTCGTATGGCAGCCATGCTTTATCGCGCTGGACCTCCGGATCGCTGAACTTGCGGCCGATCAAACGCTTTACCGAAAAGATCGTGTTCTTCGGGTTTGTCACCGACTGCCGCTTCGCGAGCAATCCCACCAGCCGCTCGCCGGACTTCGAAAGTGCGACGATGGAAGGCGTCGTGCGATTGCCCTCGGCGTTCTCCAATATCTGCAGCTCGCCGTTCTTCATGACGGCCACCGCCGAGTTCGTTGTTCCCAAATCGATTCCTATGATCTTTGCCATGTTTTTATTTTATATAATTTAATTTGTTTTATGTTACTCGCGCTCTTTGCTCACGATCACCCGCACCGGCCGCAATATCTTCTCGTGCAGCCGATAGCCCGGCTCGATCTCGGTCACGATCGTCCCCGGCGGATGTTCCGATTCGACCTCGGAAAGCGCTTCGGCGATCGCGGGATCGAATTGATCCCCTGGTTTCACTGACATTTTTTCCATCCCCCGCTTTTTTAAAATATCTTCGATCTGCGTCCGAATAAGATACAGCCCCTTCTCCACCGGCCCCTCTTTCTCGAACGTCCGCAGCGCCAGG
>CAYQFA010000020.1:0-16678 GCA_964416665.1 uncultured Candidatus Saccharibacteria bacterium | reverse complement strand
AGAACGTAGCGGTCCATTTCCAAAAGCCGGGTTTTTTCCTGAAGAACGGGATGAAGAGCAAAAAGAGCAGTGGCGTGATGCGATAGGCGATATAAGTATAGAATCCGAGACCGTAGACAATGCCGGCGGCGATGGAATACCACACGGCGCGGCGGGCGGATGCCGCGCGGAACGCCTTGATGAGGAAATAAAGCGCCCACGTGAGAAGGAGCGGCGCGAGGATGGCGCGAAACCCTATGCGCGAAAAGGTGATGTGCCAGAAGCTGGTTGCGAGGAGGAATGCGGCGAGAAGTCCCGGGCCGTCACCGAAAAGTTCGGCCACGAGAAAATAGATGCCTGCGACGGTGAATACGCCCGCGATCGCCGCCGGCAGCCGGATGATCCACGGTTCATAAACGGGCGCGACCTTCAGGATCGCCGCGACAAGATTTACATAGAGCCCTTCACGGCCATTGTCCTCAATATAGAACACTTGAGGATGGCCGGTTTCCACGACCTCGGCGGCGTTGTTGCCGTCCATTGCTTCGTCGGGATAGAGTCCGGGGGGAACGGTAGTGAAGTGGTAGAAGCGGAGGAATGTTGCTATAATCAAAATGCCAGCAAGGAAAGTATACCGTTGCGAATTGGACATATCATTTATTATAGCAAATGGACGAAAATCCGACATTTGAATATCAGGCGCTCGAGAGCGACATGAAATCTTTGGCCGCGGAGGTGAAACGCAGTCGCGAGAATGCGGAACTCAGAAATAGCAGCGAGAGGGAACTGGTAAAAGAGGCCATTCGGGCCTTTCCGCGCTTGAACCATGTCGAACACCCGGCGCCGCCGGTACCGTCACCCGCATCGGTGCAGGCGGCGGCGAACAGCCCTCTGCCCGATTACGCGCAAAGCGCCCCGGCGGAAGTGAAGCTCGAGATAGAATATCTCCTCGATCTTGTCTTTCAGCATGGCATCGGTAAGGCCCTTTCTGAATCGGAAAAATCGCCGTATTTCGTACAGGATGCGTTCCATGACGCGCTTGCCGGGAAGCTGTATCCGGAACTACAAAGACGTGGCATTGTAAAATGATCGCTTTTTATATTTTTCTCGGGGTTGTTGTGGGGGTGCTTGCCGCCGTTGCGGCCTACTTTATCATCCGTGGCATCGCTCGTCGCAAAATATTCGATTCATTACGCAGCTCGCTTTTCCTTATAAAGATCCCGAAGGCAACGGCCGATCCGAACGAAAAGAACAATACCGAGGGCAACGATTTCAAATCCGAACTTGCGCACTTCGAACAATTACTGGGGAGCCTCGCCGCCATCAAGAAGCCCATTGTCTTCGAGGTTGCCGTTCCGCACGTTGGCGAGGAGATCCATTTTTATATGGGCGTGCCGAAATTATCGGCGGAGGTTGCCGCGAAACAGATCCAGGGACTGTGGAACGGCGCCGTCGTGGAATTGGTGGGCGACGATTTCAATATTTTCAACGTGCATGGCGCCACGACCGCGGCGTACGTGACCGAGAAGGAAAATTACGCGCTGCCGATCCGCACCTATGCCGAGCTGGGCATCGACTCGTTCGAATCCATCGTCGGTTCGTTCGCGAAGATCAACGAGATCGGCGAAGGCGCGTCAATGCAGATACTGATCAAGCCGGCGTTCAAGAACGCGAAGAAGGTGATCCACCGGTATTTGGAATTTTTAAAGCGCGGGGAGCGGTTGGAAAAAATATTCAACCATGGCCTGCCGACGAGTTTTTCCGATGCCAAACATATGTTCGCTCCGCAATCGAAAGAAGAAAAACAGGAAGAGAAGGTCGTTGATGATGAGGCGATCAAAGCGCTTACCGCGAAGGCCGGAAAGCCGCTCTTTGATGTGAATGTGCGTCTTGTCGCGTCGGCGGGTTCGCAGTTCCAGGCGGACGATATCCTGAACGGCCTCGTGGCGGGATTCAGCCAGTTCGAAAGTCCGATGCGCAATGCGTTCAAGATCGTGAAGCCGCGCAATCCCAAGGGTCTTATCGAGCAGTTCATCTATCGAACCTTCGACGAGAAGAATAAGATGACGCTTTCGTCCGAGGAGATCGCGAGCTTCTACCATTTGCCGATCTCATCTACGGAAACGCCGCGGGTAAAGTGGTTGAAATCGAAGGAGGCAGCGCCGCCGGACAACATGCCGAAGCAAGGGTTGTTGCTCGGCGAGAGCGTGTTCCGCGGTGCGACGAAACCGGTATATCTTACGGATGACGACCGCCGCCGGCATATTTACGTTGTCGGTCAGACCGGTACCGGTAAATCGACCCTGCTTGGTAATTTGATGATCGAGGATATCCAGAACGGCAAGGGCGTCGCGATCATCGACCCGCACGGCGATCTCGTGGAGAACGCGCTCGGCTTCGTACCGAAGGAGCGGCTTGATGACGTCATCTACTTCAACCCCGGCGATCTCTCGCGCCCGCTCGGTCTCAACATGCTCGATTACAATTACGATCGGCCGGAGGAAAAAACGTTCATCGTGAATGAAATGCAGAGCATCTTCGACCGGCTGTTCGATCAGGAATCCATGGGGCCGATGTTCCAGCAATACATGCGCAACGCGCTGCTGCTTCTGATGGAGGACATGCCGAACGAACCGGCGACGCTCGTTGAGGTGCCGCGCATTTTCACCGACGCGACGTTCCGCGCGCGCAAGCTTGCGCGTATCCACAATCCCGTCGTCATCGATTTTTGGGAGAAGGAGGCGGTGAAGGCCGGCGGCGAGGCGTCGCTCGCGAACATGACGCCGTACATCACCTCTAAATTCGGCGGTTTCATCACGAACGATTACATGCGGCCGATCATCGGTCAGGCGAAGTCGTCGTTCAATTTCCGCGAGGTGATGGATGGCGGAAAGATATTACTTGTCAACTTGTCGAAAGGAAAGATCGGCGACATCAATGCCGGACTGCTCGGCATGGTCATCACCGGCAAGATCCTGATGGCGGCGCTCTCGCGCGTGGACGTCGCGGATGCCGAAAAGCGCCGCGATTTCAATCTATATATTGACGAGTTCCAGAACTTCACCACCGATTCCATTGCGACGATCCTCTCCGAGGCGCGCAAGTACCGGCTGAACCTCACCATGGCGCACCAGTTCATCGCGCAGCTCGACGAAAAGATCCGCGATGCGGTGTTCGGCAACGTCGGTTCCGAACTCGTGATGCGCGTCGGCGTCCAGGACGCGGAGTTCCTCGTCAAACAATTCGAGCCGGTGTTCAACCAGAACGACCTCATCAATATCGATAACCTGAACGCGTATGCGAAGATACTCATCAACGGACAGACATCGAAGCCGTTCAATCTGAAGATCGGGACAACGTCGTGGGGCGGTGGCAATAAGGAACTTGCGGCGAAACTCAAGGAATACTCGCGGTTGAAATATGGCATGGATCGGCAGACGATCGAAGATGAGATCTACAAGAGATTAAGGACATAGTCTCACTATGCCAAGTCTTCTGCTTTTGGTAGAATGAAGCCAATGATCAAATATTTGAGCAGGACAAAGCCGAAAGAACTCGCGGGCGTTGCGTTGCTCAGGCTTGATTTCAATACCCAGGACGATTGGCGCATGGAAGCGGTCTTGCCGACGGTGAAGCTGCTCATGAAGACGGCGTCGAAAGTGGTGATCGTGAGCCATCGCGGCCGGCCGGAGGGAGGTGAGATCGTGAACGGCACGCCGAAGGGTTTTCCCGCCGACCTCCATCTAAAGCGCGACGCGGTGCACCTTGCGAGGTTCATCAAGCGCAAAGTGAAGTTCGTCAGCCATTTTCGTTTTGACGAAATAAAACAGGCGATCGATCGTGCCCCGAAGGGTTCAATCTTTTTGCTCGATAACCTGCGATTTTTGAAGGGCGAGGAGGCGAACGATCCGGCGCTCGCCGCGCGCTTGGCGTCGCTCGCTAATTTTTATGTGAACGATGCGTTCGCGGTCTCGCACCGTGCGAACGCGTCCGTGGCGGCGATCACGAAATTTTTGCCGAGCTACGCCGGCATCGAGCTTGAGCAGGAAATCGTTTCGCTTTCGAAAGCGATGGTCAAACCGGAGCATCCCTTGGTGATGATCCTCGGCGGCGCAAAAGCTTCCGACAAACTGGGCGTCATAACATTCTTCAGGCGCAAAGCCGACTGGTTTTTATTGGGTGGCGGCCCGGCAAACAGTATTCTTACCCTCAAGGGGATGGATGTTAAAAGATCGTTGCGGGAACAGGATCCCAAAGTGATCGCAACATTGGCGGTGACCGCCCGGCAAGAGAACGTCGTTCTGCCGGTGGATTTTGTGTGGGGCAGGGAAGCTATCCTTGATGTCGGGCCGAAGACCGTCGCGCTTTTCAGCGCGAAGATCGCGGCGGCGCGAACGATCATCTGGAGCGGGCCGCTCGGTTTGATCGAAAAGAAGGCATACGCGAAAGCGAGCGTTGCGGTCGCGAAAGCGATCGGCCGCAACCGCAAAGCGTTCTCCGTTTCCGGCGGCGGCGAAACGGTGATGTTCCTCAAAAAATATAAGCTCGATAAAAAGTTCAGCTTCATCTCGACCGGCGGCGGCGCGATGGTGGATTTCCTTGCGGGGGAAAAATTGCCGGGCATCGAAGCATTAAAATAACATGAAAACGCCATCGCAAAAGATCGTCGTTATTTATCATGGTGACTGCGCCGACGGGTTCGGGGGCGCGTATGCGGCGTGGAAAAAATTCGGCGCGAAAGCCGCGTACCTTCCCGCGATGGATCGGTTCGCGTTGCCATGCCCGCTGAAGAACAAGGAGGTGTACCTCATCGACTATACCTACGAGGAGGATCTCATAAAAAAATTATTGCGCGACAATGTCCGCGTTACGGCGATCGATCATCACATCACGGCCGCGCGTGCGGTGAAGATGACGCAAGGCTATTCGTTCGCGCTGGACCATTCCGGCGCCGTGTTGGCGTGGAAGTATTTCCATCCCGGCAAAAAGATTCCGATGCTGTTGCGCTACATCGAGGACCGCGACCTGTGGCGGTGGAAGATTCCCGCTTCGAAAGCGGTGCTGGCATATTTCGATCTTACCGCGCGAAGTTTTTCCGCGTGGGAAAGCGTCGCAAAGGCGCTTGAGCAGGCCGGGAAGCGAAAGGAATATAAAGAGAAAGGGGAGCTGTTATTGCGTTACGAAAAGGTATTGCTTGATGATATGCTGCCGACCGCCGAGCTGGTCCGGTTCGCGGGCCATACGGTCTACGCGATCAATGCGCCGCGGCAGTTCACTTCCGAGCTCGGCAACGCGCTTGCAAAGAGAACACATTCGTTCGCGCTCGCATGGCGGGAAGCGGCGGGGACCATCAAGGTCTCGTTGCGCTCCGACGGATCGGCGGATGTCGCAAAGATCGCCAAAAAATTCGGCGGCGGCGGTCATAAGAACGCGGCAGGATTTTCTTTTTCGATTGGCACGAACGGCACGGGCGTCACAAAGTTTCCCTGGAAGGTATTAAAAACGTCACGGAATGAAAAGTAAAAAGAATCGGTATTACTCCTATTTTGTTCCGGACAGGACAAAAGTGATTTCGGGTATAACGGAAGATTGGAAGACGTGCGAGAGGCTGGTTTCCGGAAAGACCGGTGCGCGATACAAGGGATTTGCGACGCGATCCGAGGCGGAAGCGTGGCTCGGCCACGGGGCGGTATACGAGGCGAAGCTGAGGCCGAACCTCGTTCCGGGGGTTTATTTTGATGCGGGAACGGGACGCGGCGACGGTGTCGAGATCAGCGTGACGGACGAGCACGGCAAAAACCTGCTTCACAAAGCGTTGCCGAAGGGCGATCTCAACCGTTTTGGAAAGCATTTGGTCCGTCTGGGCAATGGCGATGATGATGGCGGCGGCGCGGGCGATGCCACGAACAATTACGGCGAACTGCTCGCGCTTCGCTATGCGATCAAGATCGCAGGCGAGGCGGGAGTGAAAAGGATATTCGGCGATAGCAAGCTTGTCATTGATTACTGGTCGCGCTGGAAAATGAAACGGAAAGAACTTCCGGAAGAGACGGTTGCGCTCGCGGACGAGGTTTCCGCGCTACGCGAGGCGTTCGAGGCCGATGGGGGAACCGTGGGACGCATCTCCGGCGACCATAATCCTGCGGATCTCGGCTTCCATTAAATATAAATAAAAAATGCCGGCGCCGTTCAAAAAGCGGGCGCCGGACTTTATTGGAGAATAGAACACGATCTCATCTCACCGTGGAGTTGATGGGCTTGAACTTCGGCGTACCACCGGTAGCGAAAATGTGGTACATGGTGGTGGCGCCGTTGTAGGATTCCAAGCTCATGATCACAAACCTGCAGGAGAGCGCCTCGGCCCACTTTCTCATGTCACTGACCGAGAGATTCTTGCCGCCTTGTCCGTTCTCGAAATCTTCGATGGTTCCCTCCGGTATGCCAGTTGCTTCGGCAAGCTCCCTTCGGGACATCTTCGGTTGCGATGGGCGTCTCCCAGACAGTGACGGCCCTTCACGGATCTCTTGCAGTCTCTTGCCGAAAGATTGTCTCGGCGCGAGTCTGAGCTGACGCGGCGGCGGTGGAGGTTCTGGTGCTTCAAGATCGAGATTGCGCACGAGCGCGATCATTTGACCCATTTCTTTCTCTTCTCCTTGTGATTTGATTTTGTGCCTCTGTCACAAACAAAAAAAATGCATGTGCCGCGTTTTATAATACGGCATCGTGCTCAGTTGTCAATACTTTTTGGCGATGGTATAATGGCGAAGCTGGTCATCCAGACGGTTACTGCGCTGTCCGGCGCGCCGATTCATCGGCGACGAGGGTTGCGCAGAGGAAAGTCCGGACACTCTCTTTGTTGCGTCGCGCGTTCGCGTGCGATGTGGCGAAGATAAAAAGGTAGCGGCTAACCGCCGCCGTTCGTAAGAACAGAGGTGCGAGCAGTGACGCCCAGGTTGGAAACGTCCTGGGGGACCCCGTCCCACGCGAGAAGGTCCAATTCCGCCATAGGGAGTAAAAAGCGGAAGTGAAACGGCAAAATCCTTATCGAGTGCAAGGCCGTGCTCTATGGTTCATCCGTAAGGGTTTATCATAGGGAGTGCCGCAAAGTCCCGCGCGTAAGCAAGGGATTTGAGCCCGCGAGCGATCAAGGGCACAGATAAATGACCGTCCATCGCGCCTAACGGCGCGGTCGACAGAATCCGGCTTACGGATTGCCAGCACAAAACAGCTCGAAAGGGCTGTTTTTGTTTGGGAGTATCGCAGCCCACGATTTCTGTTATATCTCCCGATCTTTTGTTGTACAAATAGGGCGAGACGTCGCCAAATTAATAAAAATATATAAAAAATGAGTAACCGACCCATACACTTTGAGGTTCAGGCGGATGATGCGGGCCGAGCAAAAAAGTTTTATGAGAGCGCGCTTGGCTGGAAGATAGAAAAAACAAGCATGCCCGGCGTCGGCATGGATTATTGGATGGTGAAGACGGGCGAAGGGCCCGGTATCGATGGCGGGCTGTATCAGCGGAAAGGTAGTCCGATGCGCACACTGAATAGGTTTGACTGCACTATTCTCGTGGATGATATAGATAAAGTAATTGCGGCCATCAAGACCAATGGCGGGAAGATCGAGCCATGGGAGGGGAAAGAGAAGTGGGAAATGAAAGGATTGGGTTGGTTCTCCCGTGCGGTGGATACCGAAGGCAATATTTTTGGTTTGCTCCAAGCTACGGAGTGGCAGCCGAAATAATCTAACTCGGGATGAATCTCAATAGCAAAAAATGGCTTTGGACGGGACGCATACTCAGCGCGCTTTCGGCGGCGTTTCTGCTATTTGACGTCATTATCCACATAGCGAAGCCATCCGTCGTGATCCAATCTTTTGAACAAGGCGGATATTCTCTTAACGTCATCATGCCGGTGGCGTTGGTCGAGCTCGTGTGTGTGGTGCTTTACATCATTCCACGAACCTCGGTGCTTGGCGCGATACTCCTCACGGGATATCTCGGCGGTGCGGTTGACTATAACGTGCGTGCGGGCAATCCGCTTTTCACGGGAGTTTTATTTCCCGTTTATGTTGCGATAGTCCTTTGGGCCGGGCTTTACCTACGCGATAGCAAGGTGCGCACAGTGGTTTTCTGATCCATCTGGAGCAGGCGTAATTTACGAATGCCTTAGGAATCTTAAAGCGAACGCTGCGAAGACAAGGACGATTCCAATGTTTGCCATCAGCCGTTCCCAGAACAGGTTTCTGAAGAACAGGATATCCACGGCAACTATGACGGCTACCAAAAGCACAACGACGACCGCTATAACATATGGGGAGTTCATGGTGATGAATGTTGATTCGTTAGTGAACGGCCTTTCCTTATTCTCCATTCTAGCATTATTTTGATACCGTGGATTTTCTAGGGGTAGCCGGATGAACCTTTACACGTTTTCATATTTCTGATATACAACAAGAGGAGAAGGGAGGTGGTCTCGATGACGGGGAATACGCTCTTTGTCGACGAGAATCCCGCAGCGGAGAAGCGCGCCAAGCGCTTGACGGTAGTCAAGAGGGTCTTTCTTGCGCTCATTCCTTGCGCGGCGTTGGCGGCAGGATACTTTTTCCTGTGGCGCCCGTTCTTCAGATGACGGAACACAACAGCGGCGGCTCACCTCATGGTGGGTCGCCGCATTCCTTATTTTGGAACGCTTGACTTAAAGTGCTTTAAGTCCCTAACCTTAGAGTATGATTATTAAAGAATTAAAAACAAATCAATACTATGCCAAAAACACCATCGGTAAAATTGCATAACGGCGTCGAGATGCCCCTCTTGGGATTCGGGGTGTATCAGATCACCGATCTTAAACAATGCGAAGAAAGCGTCTACGATGCTTTGATGGCGGGATATCGTTCGATCGATACTGCCGCCGTGTACCGCAACGAAGAGGCGGTCGGGCGGGCGATCAAGCGCAGCGGGATTCCCCGGGAAGAGATCTTTGTCACGACGAAGGCGTGGGTGCAGGACGTTAATTACGACGACGTCAAAAGGGCGTTCCAAACGTCGCTCGATAAATTGCAGCTCGATTATCTCGACCTCTATCTTATCCACCAGCCCTTCAACGATTATTACGGTGCATGGCGGGGGATGGAAGAGTTGTATGAGGCGGGTAAAATAAAGGCGATCGGGGTTTCTAATTTTGCGAGCGACCGGTTGGTGGATCTGATCCTCAACAATAAGATCGCGCCGATGGTGAATCAGATCGAGACGCATCCGTTCGACCAGCAGATCGCGGCGAGGAAGGTCATGGACGAATACGGTGTGCGACACGAGAGCTGGGCACCATTCGCCGAGGGAAGACAGAACTTGTTTACGAACGAGACGTTGAAAAGGATGGCGGAATATCATAAGAAGAGCGTCGCGCAGGTTGTGCTACGGTGGCTCTTCCAGCGGGAGATCGTCGCAATCCCGAAGTCAACGCACAAAGAACGGATCATCGAGAATTTTGACATCTTCGACTTCGAACTTTCGGCGGAAGATATGGAAGCGATCCGCGCCATGGATGAACAGAAGGCTTTGTTCGTGGTGCATGAGGATCCGGAATTCGTAAAACAAATAAACAGTCGAAAGATACATAACTAAATCAAAACAATGAAAGCAACTATTTTTGAGGGGAAAGGAAAGATAGAGGTGCGGGAAGTTCCTGATCCGGTCATCCAGAATCCGGACGAGGCGATCGTAAAGGTGAGCTATGCATGCATCTGCGGTTCCGATCTTTGGTATTATCGCGGCCTTTCGCCGCTTGATATCGGCGGTCGCATTGGACACGAGTTCATGGGCGTCGTGGAGGCGGTCGGTGGCAACGTGAAGAATGTGAGCGTTGGCGATCTTCACGAAGACCGTTCCGCTCTCCGATATTGCGGAAGGATACCGGGCAATGGATGAACGGAAGGAGATCAAAGTTCTCGTGAAGCCGTAGAAGTCCAATTGCGGAACCGGCGTTCCGTAGACGGGATAGTCTTTGTTATAATGAATCCCATGGACGTCAAACAACAGATAATGGAAGCGTTGAATTTCCGTCATGCGTGCAAGGAGTTCGATCCGGCGCGCAAAATTGCGGATGGCGACTTCGATCTCATCCTGGACGCCGCCCGGCTTTCGCCGAGCTCCTTCGGGTTCGAACCGTGGAAGTTCCTGGTCGTGCAGAATGGGGATCTGCGCGAAAAGATCCGCACGGTCTCATGGGGTGCCCAAGGGCAGCTGCCGACCGCCAGTCATTTCGTCGTTCTCCTTGCCCGCAAGGCGGCCGACGTGCGTTATGATGCGCCGTACTTAAAGAGGATCATGGAAGAGGTTCAGAAAAGTCCCGCGGAGGCGATCGTCGCGCGGATGGAACGCGTGAAGGGGTTCCAGGAAAACGACTTTCGTCTTACTGACGAACGGGCGCTCTTCGATTGGGCGTGCAAGCAGACGTATATTGCTTTGGGGGATATGCTCACCGTTGCGGCGCTTCTCGGGATTGACTCATGTCCGATCGAAGGGTTTAATCGCGAACAACTCGAGGCGGTTTTGTCGCAGGCAGGAGTTTTGGACGGGGCACATTTCGGCGTTGCCTGCATGGCGGCGTTCGGATATCGGGCGCATGCGCCGGTGCGGGCGAAGACGAGGCGGGGTATCGCTGAGGTGGCGGAGTGGATCAAATAATTTTCCTTTTGCATCGGTTGAGAATAAAGTTAGGTAATGGATTATCACAAGGATGTTTATCCGTACCGGCTGAGCGATATGATCGCCGGTGCGGTCACCCATAATATAGGCCGGTTGTTGGCGGTCATTGGAACGATAGTGCTGTTCGTCAAAGCGGAAAGGATACACAACGCGACGGTAACGGCAAGCGCGCTCATCTTTGGTCTGTCCATGATATTCTCGTATTCCGCTTCCACGCTATATCATGCGCTTGCGAGGACCAAGGCAAGACACGTGTTCCACATCCTTGACCACTGCATGATCTATCTTCTGATTGCGGGAACGTACACGCCGCTCGTGTTGGTGACCATCGGAGGAAAATTGGGGTGGACCATCTTTGTCATTGTTTGGGCATTGGCGATATGCGGGATCGTCTATAAGAGCTTGGCGATCGACAAGCACAACGTGGCTTCGGCGGTGCTCTATCTTGCGATGGGCTGGCTCATCGTATTCTTCATCGTCCCGCTCTGGCATGCCCTGCCTCCAACCGCCATCCTGTTGCTGATCGCCGGCGGGGTTTCATACACCGTGGGCATGATATTTTTCGCCTTCGACGATATCCGCTATTTCCATTCCATCTGGCATCTATTTGTCCTTGGCGGAAGCATCTTCCATTTTTTTCTGATTCTGCAATACGTCATCAAATAATGGGGCTTGTTTGACATTCACCCCCGCGTTCCCTCACGGTAAAATCAGAATTAGCTGCTGTTCGGATTCCTCCCTCTTCGCGGAGATTCTTTAATGTATAATTAATTGATGAGAAACAAACTACTCATTGCTTTTATATCTATCGTCGTCATAATAATCATTATGCTCGGAGTTAATTATTGGCTCTATCTTCGTAAGGCCCACAGTACCTTTGAAAATTATTATACCTTCCGGGGATGCACGCAGCTTCTTGAGAAAACTGATATCTACGGAACCTGCAAAACGAATTCAGGCCAAGTTATTAAGATAGTTGAATACCGGAGCAAATGGTATCTCGATGGTGATCTACCGTGGGCGTGTATGGGCGAAATCTGTTTTGGCATGTAATGGATTTTGTAGGTTCAAAGCTGCCGTAGTCTTATTCGAACATCGTTCCACGCCGGTCGCCGATGGTTTTCAAATCCTGTGTGGGGTAAAGAAAAGCCCCGCCACAGTGTAAGCGCGAAGCTTTTCTGTTGCGGGGCGATGATGATATTACTTCTCGGAAGCGGCAGGGCTTTCGAGCCACTCGGTATATTTCTTTTTCACGTCGAAGCGGTATGCGCGCGCGATGTCGCTGGCCTGCCAGAATGCGTGTTTTGCGGCCTGTACGTTTGCCTGCAGTTCGGCATCACTCCGATCGCCACGAACGTTCCCGGCAAACTGCCCTTGCTGTTCCATCCGTGCGGCATGGAATGCTTTTGCTTTCTCGCGGAGGACCCGGTTGACGAGTAACTGGATATCTCCGAACTCGTCCTTGTCTTCCAAGTGCTGGCACCCGGAAATAACGATGCCGAATGCTTCATTGAAAGCGGTTTCATTTTCCCGGTCTTTCAAGCAGGCCCAGCGTATAAAGACGCTCAATGTGAGAAAGAGTAAGGGCAAGCCGATGCAGAGCATCGTGTAGCTCGCTGGCTGGGAACGTGCGACGAGAAAGAATCCGACAGTGAGAATTGCGCCCACAGCGGAGATTCTCAGTGCCGTTTTGCTGGTGTGAATGAACATATACTGCCTCTTTTCCTGCTGCTTTCCGTGCAGCAATCGAATTTGCTGGCCGGTTTTCTTTGCCTGCCAACTGGCAATATATTACCATAAAAGCATCACTTATGTCAATAGCTTAAAATAGATATTGTTTTGAGTTATTGGATCTCCCTTGTTCGAACATCGTCTCGCACTGCCCGTGAAGAATTTGTAGTATAGCGGCTGCACGTAATAAGGGCGTCCACTTTCCAGTACTATATAGTTAAAAGGTCGCAGTGCCTATTAACGCGTCTTCTATAACTAATTCAATATGGCCGACAAAACATGCGTCAACTGCGGGCATCCGCATGGTAAAAGCGATGGTTCGTGTAACTGCGGTTGTACCGAGTTGAAAACCAAGAAGTAGGATTGAGAGAGGCCCCGATCGCTCGGGGCCTCTGGTTTGTTCAAGCTTGCTACTACGATATAAAAATTTGGATTAGTCGCAGTGATATGCTTTAACGGTAATCTCGTTCGTTATTTAGGGGGCGGTCGAACCCATAAAATAAAATCAAATCATGTCATGAAAAAATCTTCTATTGTTTGGGCGGTGGTGATCGTTGTTATTATTGCTGTTGTTGTTGCCGGTTACTTCTGGCGGTCATCAACACCGTTGTATCAATCTCCGGTTGCAACAACGCAGACGTCAACATCCACCATGTCACCGACTTCTCCGACGAGTCCGACAATGAGCCCCACGGCACCGCAGTCAACCCCTGTCCATGCGTTTACCCTTAACAATTCGGGCGGTGGCATTTTCGGAGCCTTTTTGAGCGCAGCAAACGGGATGACTTTGTATCAATATACCAAGGATGCCGACAACGTGAGTAATTGTACGGGCGCATGCGCGATTGCGTGGCCGCCATATACTGTCTCTGTCGCGGTTGCCGCTTCACCCACTGCGGATCCGGGTATCGCGGGAAAGATAGGGACCATTAAACGGGCAGATGGTTCACTCCAACTGACCTATAGGGGTTTGCCACTCTATTTCTTTGCACAAGATACGAAGCCGGGGGATACGAAGGGAGAAGCTGTCAATGGTTTTACCGAGGTAGCCCCATAGGGTCAATGAACATAGTCTGGATAAAAATGCCGCCCGAACCTTGATGGCGCAGGCGGCTTAGCTGGGACTACTACGTGCTTCCACGTGGTAGAAATAATATCCACTTCTTTTTTCGAATGAGTCCGTGGTAAACGGCAGCCGTTTTCTCGTGATGGATCGAAAACCGGCTTGCCAAAGCACTCTTTCGCAGTGGTCCGGCGAAAACTCCCTGCGGCAAATGTCGTTGTAACCGTGGCCGGGGTTTTCCACGAAGGACAGGACACCGTTTTCCTTGAGCGATCGTCTCAGGCTTCGGAATGTCATGACCGGATCATGGAGATACCGGAATCCGAAACAGATGGAGATGGCGTCGAATTGCTCGTCGCCAAAGCACTCCAATTGTTCGTCGTCGGAGAGCTGATTCAGGTCGCACCTCACCCTCTTTCGTTCTGGGTAAGGATAACGTTCTAGGGCTTCCCGGCAATAGTCGAGCGCGATGACCGTCTGTCCGACCCTCGGAGCTAAGTACGAATTGAATCCGCACATGGCTTCGAGAATATTGACGCAGCCTGCGTACCGATCGGAGAGGTGGGCACGGATCTTTTTCTTTGTTTCCGCTCCACCGCCGATGTCATCGGGCATCTGGTATGCCATCCATCGCCACTCATCAAGGGGAGTCCTGTCTTCTGGAGAACAGTGCAACGCCTTAAGCTCTGAAACCAAACGAGGGATTTCGGGATGGTCGGGACTTCGGTTAAAGGCTGCCCGCAACTCTTCAGCCAAAGCAAGCGCCTTGGCCTTTTGGGTGAAAAGCACTTGGTAGTCGACCATCCAAAAATGATCGTGGACCCAGGTATCGTGCTCTTTGGTGCCGCAGGCAGCGGTGGTTAGCCTTGGCAGATTGACGTGTCTGCCCGGATAGAGTGGTTCCCGTGGAACCACTGTGGTAACGATTTCACAGGGGACCATGGGATTTTCTCCTTAATTCGAATGTGCCTGATCTACTTGGCTACCAGTAGATTAATGCAAAGCAAAGGGTTTTTCAACACCTATCACTGGATGGCTAATTTGTCCGAATCTCATTCCACTTTGTCCGTCAGAGAATTGTATACTTAGTTTATGCAGAGTGATCATTCATCGCCGCGGCCTTTAAATATGGATTTTGTCTTTGATGTTTTGAACCAGCGCGGGATCCGCGTTGCTGGGAAAACATTGCGACGTCACACCCACCAAGGGTGGATGAGCTCCGTTTTTAAGATGGATTCTTCCGTTGGACCCATTATCATTCATGTCGCTGATCTTGTTGAAGAACATCGCAGAAACAAGGTTTGGGAAAAATTCTCCGGTCTCGCGCATCTCTTTGCCAACCATCAAGAAATTCCTGCGGCAACAATCTATTATTCCGGACTGGCAGATAGTAAATTTATTCTGGTCCAGAAATTCCTCAATGGCGCTCCTGCTGGGCGACGGACGTTGCATCAAGGAGTTATTGCCGATGAATGGTTTGTCGACCGCGCCGTTACCATCAAAAAAATTTTAGCAGCGCTCGCCAACGTCCACGCAATCACGTTACGCGGCTTTGGTTGGCCATCGCCAAATGAAGAAACCCTACAGGGTCCTTATCCCTCATGGAAGGATTTCTTCGTGGAAGAATCTCCACGCTGGCTTGAAAGTGTTCGTGAGGCCGACGAAAGGTTGCAATGCCATCCCATAGAAGGCTTTGCTGTCTCGATCAAATCCATAATCAATAAAGTTGAGTATGCCGGCCCGTCGGTCTTGGTGCATGGCGATGCGATGAATCCCAGCAACATTCTTATTGCCAAAGACGGGAGTATCTCGTTATTGGATTGGGAATGGTCGATCGCGGCCGATCCGGCATGGGAATTTTGTGATCTTGGTTGGTGGACCATAATAGACTCAGAGAAGAACGACCTTGATCCGGAGATCGTCGCTCGCGCCCGCCTTTATATCCCTCTATGGCTCCTGTGGGGCGTACATATGCATGCCAAGGATATCAATCCCGAAATCTATCTTGCCCTACGCCAATTACTTGCGGATAGGCTCGGCTAGAACCGTTCAAAGCTTCATCCCACGCCGCCCGCAGGCAATAAAAACCCTATATGGAATGTATTAGAGGAGTCGGGTAGTTTCTTTTCGCCCCGGCATCAATGCTCCTAAGGAGGTGCATTATGAATCATCCCATTTGGGAGTATCTGTTCTTTGGATTCGTGCTCGCAGAGTTCGCATCCCTCCTCACCACGGTGTATCTCCATCGGGGGTCGACCCACCGTTCGGTGGTGTTCAACCCGGTGCTCGAGTTTTTCCTTCAGCTCGGGCTTTGGCTAACCACGGGCATCAATCGTAAGGAGTGGGTTGCGGTCCATCTTTGCCACCACGCGCACGCCGACGTGGAGGGAGATCCGCACAGTCCTACTCTGCTCGGGCTCTGGAAGGTCCAGCTTGGCAATCTGTTTCTCTATCGCCGCGCCGCCCGGGACCCCAAGGTCCTATGGTATGCAAGAAACATCATCCCGAGCTTTGCGGAGCGGACCGTTTTCCGATTTCCGTATCTCGGCCTCCTGATCGGAATCGCCCTGCTTTGGTATACCTTCGGTCTTTGGCAGATGTTTGTCATCGTAGGAACGCATGTATTCCTGTACATGTTTTTCCTGAATAACTTGATCAACGGGTGGTGCCACGTTCGTGGATATAAGAATTTTCCGGCAACAGTGGCGTTCAATAATCGGTTCGTTGCCTGGATCACGATGGGAGAAGGGTTGCACAACAACCATCATCATAATCCAGGAAATCCCTCGCTTCGCGACAGGGGGAGCGAAGTGGATCTCGGATGGATATTTATCTGGCTCATGTGCGCTTGCGGTCTTGCAAGGACAACGTAGGCGTAAATCTTCCCGGTCTCGAGGCTTCGAATCTTTCGAAGCCTCATTTTTTCCAATAAGATAAGTAAGTTTTAACCGCGCCACATCATATGGTCCGTTTACCACACAAATGGTATGAACTGCTTGGTGCGCACTTGATAGGCCGGATACTGTCCGGGGAAAAGGCTGAGCATCACACGCTCTTCTTTATGAATGCGGCGCAGACAAAAGACGATACTTATCATAAACAGCACAACGGCCACCATGCTTCCGGTCAATGCACTGCCGAAGAGCGCGAACATCGCACCGGCATAAATTGGATGGCGGACATATGCGTAGGGCCC
>CAYQFA010000019.1:0-18243 GCA_964416665.1 uncultured Candidatus Saccharibacteria bacterium | reverse complement strand
GTGGTGTAGTGCGAGTAGATGCTGTAGCCGCCGCACGTGTGCACGATACCCTTGGGTTTACCGGTCGAGCCCGAGGTATACAGGACGAACAGCACGTCTTCGCTGTCCATTTTTTCCGGTTCGCAGACATCGCTCTGGCCCTCCGCCAAACCATCAAAATCAATTTCCCTTTTTGCCGTTGGCGGGAACTTTTCTTTGTCGTCGCCGTTGCGGTGGAGAACGATAACGTGTCCCACGAAGCTTAATGGTGCGACCGCTTCTTCCACGGTCGGCAACAATACCTTTTTCTCCCCGCGTCGCAACGTCCACGTGGCCGTGATGACCACTTTGGCGTGGCAGTCTTCGATCCTTTCACGCAGGGCGTTGGCGCTGAAGCCGGCGAACACGACGCTGTGCACCGCGCCGATCCGCGCGCATGCGAGCATCGCCACCGCTTGCTCTATGGCGAGCGGCATATAGAGCACCACTTTGTCGCCTTTCTTTACGCCGAGACTTTTCAATCCATTCGCGAATCTATTGACCCGCGCGAGCAGGTCTTTATAGCTGACACCGATCCTCTCATCCGTTTCGTTCCTATAAATAAGTGCGATCGCATCGCCGCGTCCGGCTTTGATATGCCGGTCGAGACAGTTGTACGTTATATTGAGCTCGCCGCCGACGAACCATTGGTAGTTCGGATAATCCCACTGAAAAACCGTGCGCCATTTCTTGAACCATATGAGTTCCTCGTCGGCGACTTTAGACCAAAATCCTTCCGGGTCGGCGATCGATTCGTTGTAAACCTTTTTGAATTGTTCTTCGGTGATCGGCATCGTGCGTGTTCGAATTACGGGGTCGGGTCAGTTGATCCTCCATGACTTGCCAGGAAAGCTTTTGCGTAGTTCTCTATTGCGGCAGAGCCGGGAGCCCGATCCATAAGCGATTGTATCTCGGCCGCCGCGGGGCGAACGGCGGTTCCTTTGATGGTCGTCGGGTTGATAAAAGGCCCGACGTAATGGAGGGCATATTTTTCTATAAGGCCTTGGTTCTGTGTGTCGTTTCGCGCAAGGATAATGGCGCCGTCGTCCCACCAGACCATCTGCCAACCGCTTTTATCGAGAGAAACAAGAAGTGGTTGCACGCTGGTCAAGAACGTCGGGTCGTACGGAAGGACAAAATATTGGATATTATATTTCTGGTTGATGAGAGCGTCCGCATCGGCGTTATCTTTTAAGATGGCGTAATATTCGTCGGTTGGCCGACCGAGGTACACCTCCGATCGTCCGTCCATCGAGATCTTTACCTCCGGCCATAATCGCCACAAAAGGTATCCGCCCTGGCTATAGACATTGAAGGTATTTCCTTGCGCGTCGTTATCGGCCAAAAAATCAGCGGCGTGGACGGGCAGGATGGATGGATCGACGTACGTGCTCGGCAGGGTGTTGAGGCGGAATATCAAAAGTCCGACGCATGCGACGATCAATATGGTGAAAAATATTTTTGGAGAGAATTTTGCAAGGACATTTTTCAATGCGTCAGAAAGCGTCCACGCAAGCGGCGCGGCGACAAAGATCGCCCAATAGGCAAGGTAGCGCGATGCGACGAACGGCATGATCGAGACTCCTATGATGAGGACCAGCCATGCGAGGTCCCGGTTTTTCCCTTTTGCGCCGAGTTGCCATATTAAAAATGCCGCCGCAGCGATGATCTCGCCGACGAAAAGCTTGGTATCCGTACCCGACCAATATGCGAGGATTGGTTGCCATTCGTACACCTTGAATATATGTATCGCCGGAAGGATCGTTATCCCGTAAGTAAATATTTTATAGGTGCTCGGGTTTATAAAAGAGAGCCCTATCGCGCCAAGCAGCGCCCACGTGAGGTTCCTTACGGTCGGTGACCATTTCTTTTCCTGCGCGGCAATCCCTCCTAAAAATAAGGCGACAATAAGGATCCCGAGCGCCACGCTCGCATTCATATTGGCCCAAACCCAAATTATAAGGGCTGACCACAAAAGATATTTTTTCTTCGGATCGTTCCGATACCGTTCAAGGAGATAAAGAAGTGCGGCGCAAAAAAGGAAAACGAATGATTGTGGTCTGGGGACCCAAAACTGAAAACTTCCCGCACCGATCACAAAGAGGATGAGCAGTGAGAGAAAAAAGTCAGCTCCTTTCCGCCGCGCAAGGAGAAAGAGGAAATAGAACGTGATCGTTGCGAGGGCGGCGATGAAAGCCTCCAGTCCCCAAAAACCGGATGCGCTCTGCACTGCGAAGAACACGAGTTCCGCGAGCCATTCATGCGGGATCCATTGCGCTCCCGCTGCGGTGTATGAAAAAACGTCGCTATGGGGGATCTGTCCGGTTTGCCAGATGAGCTGGCCGGTCCTTAGATGGTAGAAGCTATCCGCGCTGTTGATCTGGTTGAAGCAAAAAAGAAAGATCAGCGCGAGGAAGAGTGCCAGTAGGATGCGCTCTTGCCGGTGGCCGGTCTTTTTCAACATCATCATGGTTATGTTAGGGGTTGACGACCCTGCCAACAAAGAGGATATTCCCGGTTTTATTTTCCTGGATGAAGAACATGAAAGGGTGATTCGCGTTGAATATCACCGGTGTCGGTCGTGACGACGACACGGCTGTGGCGCGTGCGATCACGATTGCGGTCGCCGCGGCGGCTTCGGTGCCGTTCTCATCGGTATCAATGAACGCCTTATGGATCACGGCGCTGATGTAGAGATTCTGTGACGGATTTGCTATTGCCGCCATCCCTGAAAGATCTGCGGCGGTCGGCGAAAAGGCGGTCGGCATTCCCATCGCTTCCAGGTCGGATGACATTTGCTCCTGCGTTTCGATCTTGAATTTCGGCATGGAAACATCTACGAGCTGGTCTTGCAGCGCTCCTTCCCAGTCGCTTATATTCTGATAGCGCAAATTCTTCTCAAAAGTCGGCAGGTCGTTGTTTTTCGGTAATAGGATGAACATCGAAACGTCGTCGCCTTCATAGGGGAGTTGCAGTATTTGGGCGCCGCCGACGTCCGCATACGCAAAATTCGTCGTTTGCTCCATGATCGGCACCTGCGATATCGTGTCGCTGCCCGTGGTGAAATCTTTGTTTTGCGTTGCCGCCTCCTCGAAGGGAGCGCTCCAGGCGCCTTTAAAATAAATGGCGTTCGTCAGGATCAGTCGGGTGGCAGGGGTTACATCGCTCGGCGACAGGATATTCTGGATCTTATTTGCGGTCCTGCTGGCGACCCATTGATTGATGGTGCTTGCGGCGACCGATGGGTCGTTCGCAAAATCTAAATTCGTGATACTCCCGCCATAGTAGGTTTGCACTGCGTTCGTGTAACTCGGCAAAAGCTGATAATCATTTTGGACCCACAGCGCGTTGGCGGTGCTCAAGGTGTACGAGCTTGAGTTGTTGTTGATGCTTTCGAATGCATTTTGATAGCCGCTTCTTAGCGTCGCGATGTCCGCGGGGAAGTGAAAGACGTTCCCGATTTCCTGCGCCGTCTGTCCCTTGGCTCCTTCATATACCATGGCCATTGCCGAGGAGATGCTGAAAGGGGAGAAGAAAACATTCTCGTTCGCGCCCTTTTCGTTCGCATATCTTGAATAAAGATCGATGGCAAATTGGTTGTTCGCGACCGAGGTACTGCTTGCTTGGGATGAACTGGTTGGGATCGTCGAAGTTGGGGCTGGCGGATTGCTTAAATAATTTTGGAGAGGGCGTGCCCCGTAGTAATACCAAACTCCGCCTACAATGAGCAGGACGATCACTACCACCAACGCGATTGCTATTCCCGCGAAGCCTTTTCTATTCATAGAGAAATTATAACATTAATGATTTGTCATTGTTCCGTTTGTGGAGTATATAATAGGTAGCTCTCAGGATTTTTAGAGGGGGCTGGAGAGGAGGCGGGTTATGCCGCCAAAGGTACTGCCAGTCAGGCAAAACATCCAAGAGATGATCGACGTCCTTGCGCCGAGAGGTTTTTATCCGGTGTACGGGCTTCAGCGTTTCCACGAGCGTACCAAGGATGAGTATGCGATACCGCCTCGTCCGCGAAAAGACGCCGAACTCGGGCTCGCCTTCGATAAGGACGATCTTGGGGTCGTTGCGTGGACCACATGGTTGCCCGCTTTGCAGCGCGCTCGCGAGAACGACCGCGGGTGGATAATCATTGAACAGGCGGGAAAAAGGAGATATGTCCTTTCCCTGCGCCGCACCAAGAACTTCACCAAGCACATGATCCTTGAGGCCCGGATAGCCCGGTGCCGTGTGCGCACCCGTCCGATTTGCGAGAGCTGCAATGTGGGGATGAACATCGTCTATGGCAGGGGAATCGGAGCTCGTTATTGGCGTTGTCCCTGCTGTCGTGCCCGGGAGTCGTGGGATCACAAGCGATTTCTCGAGGTGCTTTCTTCAGAACCCGAAGCGGCAAGGCATCTCGCCCGCAGGAGAAAGAAACGCGATGCCGGCCAGGAAAAATGTCGGAAGGCCGGCAAGCCCATTCGGCAGGAAATTTTCATTCGAAAAGGCTGGGTCAGGGTCAAATTGCCCGTCACCGACCTTTGACCCCCTCCTCCGCTCTTTGTTTCCGTGTTCCATTTCAAGGGCAGGCACTTTTCAAGGTGCCTCCTTTTTTTATGGATACCTCGTTTATTCCCGGCCTTTATCCAGATTGACCAGCGTCCTGCACGACGATACAATTCTTATAACGCGGTATAGGTACTACCATGCAACAAGCGCCAATTCCCAAGAACGAAAAGGACCGCCTCGATGCCTTGCACTCGCTGGGACTTCTTGACACGGCACCGGAGGAACGCTTTGACCGCATAACGCGGATCGCATGCATTGTTTTTCACGTTCCCATTTCGACCTTGACCCTGGTTGACGAAACGCGGGAGTGGTTCAAGTCGTGCCAAGGTCTTTCGGATCGCGAAGGGGATCGTGCGATCTCTTTTTGCGGCCATGCACTTTCTGCCGTAGACGTTCTCGTCGTCCCCGACACAAAAAAGGACGAAAGATTTTTCGATAATCCGATGGTGGTCGGAAAGCCGTTCATACGCTTCTATGCCGGTGTGCCGATCATGAGCATTGATGGTGAACCGGTCGGGGTCCTTTGCATCAAAGATACCAAGCCGAGAATATTTTCAAAAGACGATGAAGAGGTTCTGATGGGACTTGCCGCGTGGGCGGGGACCGAGCTTAACGCGATCAACCGCTGATCACGACCCTTGCCGTACTGAATATTTCCTTCATTGAATAGTTTGCGGAGAAGCTGATATCTTTGCCGTTCGCGATATAGGGGTCGCGCATGAGATAATTTCCCTTGCTTCCGCTCACCAGGACCACATAGTGCGTGCCGCCGTAGGCGTTGAGACCGACGATCACCGGATTGCCGGTGGCGAGCGTCGCGTCGATGCGTTCGCTCTTGCGCGTTGCGCTCACGCCGTCGACATTGATCGTGGTCAGAAGATACGCCGGATAGTACGCCGCGAAGTTGTTCGGGTCGGAGTTGATGGTGACCGGCGTCACATCCTTATAGCCATAGTGTGTCATCACCATTGCCATTGACGTGACGAGGCAGCCGTCGCTCGCCAGTTTGTAGTCCGTGCCATCGAGCGCAAGATTGCCCCACATTGCATCGCGCTGGTTGTAATAACAGCCCCATGCGTCGCAATCGGTCTGGCCGGCGAGCAGTTTGGAGCCGCCGGCATTCTGGGCGAACGCCGAAAAGCTTGCAAGTTCGGCCTGTGCTGCGGCGAGCAACTTCTCGTAGGTCGCTTCTTGGGATTTGGTTTCGGTCAGCAGTTGGCTTTTGGATTGTTCCGTCGCAACGAGCGATTGCTGCTGCGCCGAGAGCGATTGCTGCTGCGCCGAGAGCGATTGCTGTTTTTGCTGCGAGGCGGTCTGTGAGCTGGCGAGGTCTCCTTCCTGCGTCTGGAGTGCAACCATCGCGTTTTGGACGGCTTCCTGCATCTGCAGCGTCGCGTTGATATTGGCCCATGCCTGGGTGAGGCTGCCGGAGGAGAGCAATTCCACGATCAGCGGCTTATTCTCGGTCTTCTGAAGGCTTCGAAGATAGGCTCCGAGCGCCACCTGGTCCGTCGCGATGGTCTGTTTTGTGTCCACGATCTCTCCTCCCAGTTGTTGGATCTGCAACTGAGTGGTGGTGATCTGGCGCTGGGTGACGGCGACCTGCGTTTCTACTTTGCTCCGTTGCAGATCGAGCGAATTAATGGCCGCTTGAAGGGTCTTTTTATTGGCGCCGACCTGTTGGAGTTCCGCTTGGTAGGTTGCGATTTGCTGGTTAAGGTTTGCGATCTGCTGGTTATTGGTATCGATCTGTGCTTGCAATGAGCTGCTTGCCGTTGCGGTTCCCGTCGCTCCCGCGGTCGCAGTTGCCGCGCGGGCGACAAGAAGATCTTGCGCGATCGCGACGGCGATGAATACGGCAAAAAACAGCGTTCCCGAGATGACGAGTGATCTTTTCATTGTTTTGCCCGAAAGTCGTTCATTTTTCCCCACAAGGTGAATTATACCTACTGAACGTGATTCGCGAAACTTTGTAGGCCGCTCGCGACGGCCTTCGTCGCCCGGCACTGGTGGTGCAGGTTTTTTTGGGGATATCGGAACGCTTTTTTGGGGTGAACTTTATGTGCGCTTCTTCTTCGCCTCCAACATAAGCTTCTTTACCTCCAATCGTTTCTTGGTTTTGTGGGAGTGCGATATTTGTTTTTTCAGCCCCGAATTTCTTTTTGCCATAGTTTTTTTGATTTAGTTAACTGCCCTTTGAGTGTAACAGAAAAGGCCGATAAAGGGAAAAGGGCACAGGCAGCGGAATTGCTGTGTGCCCCTGATGCTCAGACCGCCAGCGTGAGAGCGGTCACTACGCGTTCGCGCTCATCGTCGGTCAGTTCGCGAAGGATATCGCCCCATGGAAATTCGGGGTGCTCCACAAGGACGAGTCGCGCAAGCTTCCTTGGATCTTTAGACCACAGGACTTCGTGAAGCAAGTTCCTTTCGCGTGCTGTGCTGTCCATGGTGGCACCTCTTCTATTCTCAATTGTAGTGCACATACGCCGAAGTTGACAAGAAATGACACTAGGAATACTCTTGATTTAGCAGCCATTTTTGCCAATGGCCAGGCGGCACCGACCGCCATCTCGGCTGCTTGTGCTTCCGCATGAAGCGGAAGCGTGGAGGAAACTCAATGCAGGTACGAGCACGATCCGGCACTTATATTTAGGCCCTGGAATGCACAGGGCCGGAGCGTGGTTAGGGCAGATAGTCTCACCAGTGATCTGATTGGCTTAGCCAACAGCACCCCTCTTTTCGAGAGGGAAGAGAGTCTCCCCGAACCCAGGCAAAACAGCCGCCCAATTCTCACGAAAAGGGCGGCTTCACATTTTCATGGATCCGCGAAATTTATATCTATACTTCGATTTTCGAAAAGAGATAGCTTCCAACGACAAGAAATACTGCCGTGACGACGGCAAGCACGACGAAATCAACACCGAGGCCGAAGTGGGTCGTATTCACGAGCAGTGCGCGGAATGAATCGATGCCGTAAGAAAGCGGGTCGATTATCGTGAGGCCTGCGAGGATGGGAGGGAGTCCGGAGAGCGGGAAGAGCGCGCCGGAAAGGAAGAAGAGCGGCATCACGAGGAAATTCATGATGAGCTGGAATCCCTGCATGTCTTCGAGGAGCGACGCGATGCCGGTACCGAGCGCGGTGAAAAGCAATGCGACGAGGAGCATGAACACGATGGCAACAGGAACAAGTAGCCAATTATCGGGCCGGAATCCAAAAAGCATCGCCAGAATGAACACGACGATACCTTGGAGCGTTGCGACGGTCGCACCGCCGAGCGTGCGGCCGATCATGATGTTGAGGCGGGATACCGGAGCGACGAGTGTTTCTTTCAGAAATCCGAACTGCCGATCCCAGATGAGTTGGATGCCGGAAAAGATCGCGGTGAAGATGATACTCATGCCGATGATGCCCGGGCACAGGAACTGGAAGTAATTTCCTTGTCCGGCAGCTTGGAATACCGACCCAAGGCCGTAGCCGAGCGCGAGGAGAAATAGAAGCGGTTGGCCGAGCGAGCCGATCATGCGCGACTTCGAGCGGAAATACCGCTTAAGTTCCCGAAGCCACATGATGTAAATGGTTTTCATGGTCAATGATAATATTAATTCCTTCTTCCGCCGCTTCGCATCCGCACGCGCGTACGCATACGATCGGTCGCGCTCGCGTCCTCTTCACGGATCACATTGCCGGTCAATTTTAAGAATGCATCTTCAAGCGAGGCCGTTCCGGTTTGTTTGATAAGTTCCGGCGCACTTCCCGCGGCGATTATTTTACCGTGATCGATGATGGCGATCCTCTGGGCGATCCGCGCCGCCTCTTCCATGTAGTGCGTGGTAAAGAAGACCGTAACACCCTCCTTTTTATTGAGCTCCTGCAGATAGCTCCACATATGGTTGCGCGTTTGCGGATCAAGGCCGAGCGTCGGTTCGTCGAGGAAGATCACTTTCGGATGATGGAGCAAACCGCGCGCGATCTCGAGCCGGCGCTTCATGCCGCCGGAAAATTCCTTCACCAGACTGTCGCGCCGGTCCCACAGCTCGACGAACTTCATAAGTTCTTCGATTCGCTGCTTGCGCAATTTTGCCGGGACGCCATAAAGCACGCCGTGAAAATCCATATTTTCCTTTGCGGTGAGTTCATCGTCCAGGCTCGGATCCTGGAACACGATACCGAACGAGCGTCGCACTTCTTCGGGATCTTCTGCCGGATCATGACCGTCAAGCGTAATGCTGCCGCTCGTTGGGCGCAAAAGCGTGGTGAGCATTTTTATCGTGGTGGATTTGCCCGCGCCGTTCGGTCCCAAGAAAGCGAAGATCTCACCTTTTTTGACATCGAAAGAGATATGATCGACGGCGGTGAAGTCGCCGAATTGTTTTACCAGACTTTTAACTTCGATAATATTTTCCATTTATTTAAATTTTTAAACCTCGTTAAGAACACTGTTTTTATATACTAACAGATTCGGAGTTATATAACAAAAATCATGTCTGTAACGATCCAGCGAACCCTTTTGAGCAGTTCGGTCGTATCTACCTATGGACAGGTATGTCCGGAGGCGGAAGTTTATCTCAAGCGGTCGGAGTGGGGGATTTCCGTAAAAAATATATAAAATATTAAATAATAAAAATATGCAGAAAAGTAAATATCTTTCAGTGGCAACGGCGTTGGGATTCGCAATAAGCCTGGTGATCGCTTTGCCGGTGCTCGCAGCGACCACCATGCAGGGGCAGGGGTGGGGTGGCCCCGGGGGGATGCATCGTGGCAACGGCGGCGGTGTTTTCGGAACGGTCAGTGCGGTGAGCGGCACAACGCTTACCGTGACCTCAGAAATGAGGCCGAATACGACGAGCGTTGCGACGGCGTCGACGACCTACACGGTTGACGCAAGCAATGCCAAGGTATATGAGGGCGGCGCGACAACGACCGTTTCTGTTTCAAATATTGCGGTTGGTGACACGGTGATGGTTCAGGGTACGGTGACCGGATCGAGTATCGTTGCTACCGTAATTCGAGATGGCGTAGGCACGATGACAGGACGGTCCGGCATGCCGGGTGGAAAGGGATTCGGCGCTCATGGCGCGAGTTCGACCCCGCGTGTAGCGCCTGCGATACAGGGCAACGGTGAGCCGGTGATCGGCGGCGCAGTGACCGTGATCGATGGCACGACGCTTACCGTGACGAACGCGAGCAATGTCACTTACTCGGTCAACGCGGCAAGTTCCACGGTCATCAAGGACGGGGCGAGCACGACCATCGCGAGCGTGGCAGTAGGGGACAATCTTATTGTCCAGGGTACGGTGAGCGGTACGTCCGTGACGGCGTCGTCGATCATTGATCAGGGCGCGAAGGGAGGGAATGCCTCTTCGAGCGGCGCTCCAGCTTCCGGATCCCATGGCGGCGGCTTCGGCTTCGGTGGTATTTTTAGCGCCATCGGAGGTTTCTTCAAACACCTCTTTGGATTCTAATATCACCGATCCTGAGATCGGTTCCGTGATAGCACAAAAAAGACCCCAACTATTCGGGGTCTTTTTTGTTTTTACGCGCGGGAAATCTTAAGAATTTTCCGGCGGTTGTGGTATCGGCGCCGGAGGTGCTGGTTCTTTTCGCAGATTGAGGTTCGAAAATGCCAGAAGAAGGGTTGGCACCATGATATCTTTTCTTGTGAGCATCCCGCCGGAGAAGAACATCACCGGGTCGTCCTCGCCTGCGAGGCTCTGGGTCAGTGAATCTATTTTGATATTGTTCTTTTGGATATCTTCCATCATCCACGACGGCACCATGATGCCGGGGGTGAAACTTTCAGCGTGCCTGCCGTCCTGGGTTTGTATGGAGACGCCGATCACGTAGTACCATTGGTCCGTGCTATAGATGAAGGTCAGTGAATTCTCGATTCCGATCCCGACGTCTGCACTTTTAAGATTGAGGGCCTCTGCGGAGCAACTCTTTGCCCTCTTGAACATTTCCTCGAACCCAAAGGTTTGCGTCGGCAATGACGGGCGAAAGGAATTCGCAAAAGTAACATCACTCCCGGCCTCGAGCTTCTTGATGGCTTCCTCTACGGCCGCTTTTTTCAGGTCAAAGTAATGTTCCGAAGTATAAAGGCTTATTACCATGGTACGATTTTATCATTTTAAAGCATTTATCGCACAGTTTTGACTTTTGGCATAATTATGGTATTGTAAAGAGTCCTCTTCTGCTTAAACGCGGAAAATAAAAGGGACTCGAGGTGCTCATTGAAAACCCGGAAGTGTGCGTTTGTCGCGCTCGTTGCGACGCTCGGACTCTTTATGCCCGCCGTTGCGACGGCGGATCCTGTCAACTTTGCCGCTTTGGAGGGGCAAACGGTGCAGCTCACCGTGGAGCCTTACTCCTCCGGTGAAAACAACGGCCAATATTACGTCGGCTTGACCGAAGGCATTATCGACGGCCAGACCTTTTGGATGTTCTGTGACGATTCCCAGCACGACATCACTGTTCCCACCACATATAGCGTGGTAGTGGAGGGTCTTACCGCTGGAACGTTCACGGGCGATAACATGGGGCTCAGTCTTGCCCAACTGCAGGAACAGTCTATTTTGGGGCTTAATTTCGGAACTGCGCCATCGGGAAATCTGCAAAAAGATATTGCCGCTCAGCAGGCGATCTGGAACATTTCTACCCCGGGAATGTATCCTTCGGATGCTACCATGACGGCGATGACCAACATCGCGCTTGGAACTTACGGGAACGGGAACTATTCCGATTCCTATTTTCTCAACCCCACGGATGGTGGGCAGGGCATGATGCCGGTCGACCCCACCCCGGTCAATCCCACTCCGGAGCCGTCGTCTTTGTTGATGCTCGGTACGGGGCTGCTCGGTCTGGCGGGTGCCTTTCGAGGGAAGTTTCGGCACTCGGGCTTAAGTTAATCAATGTATCTCTTTTCGGCCAACGGGAGGACACGGTCGTGTCCTCCCCCTTTTTTTTATCCAGCCCCGGCCTGAGATCAATAGAAATACAAACTTATAAAAAGGGCTATACCGGAAAGAATGGAAAATCCCCAGGCGCAAACGAAGACGATCATCAGCCGTCGATGTTGCGAAAAATAATTCCTTCCATGTTTATAGGCCCGCGCTGCGGTGAGAAAAAAAATGATCAGCGTGACGAACATAAGGAGAGAGAATGTTCCATGGAATATCGCGAGCGCTGTTTCGTACGGGTTCAAAGCACCGGCGTTTCGTTCACCAAGCTCCCGTGAGAACATATAAGAAATATTGAAAAGCACCTCATAAGCAAGAACACCAAAGGCGAACCACCGCAGGAAAACACCGGTTCGATAGGCTTTCCAGATAATAAAATATATCGAGGCCGTGATAAGGATCTCGGCGCAAAGGGTCAGCGTGCTCAAGATGGGTATGTGCATGCCTTATATTATAACCAAGTCCTCGACGCTTGACGAGAAGGGGCTGATATATTAGAATGCCCCGACAAGAAGCGTTCCACAATTTCATCCGAAATGATATCAAAAAATCAAAAAATACGGACGTATGAGGATATTGATCATAGAAAATCAAGAAGCGTTGCGGAAGATTCTTCGGGATAAGCTGGAAATATCGGGGTTCGAAACACTGATTGCCGAAAATGGCGACGAGACATGGACAATAGTGAAAAGCGGAAAACTGGACGCCATCCTTTTCGATTTGACATTGTCTAAAGGCAAAGATTTTGACCTGTTCGGTATGTTAAAACGGGATCCGTTCTTGGAAGGTGTTCCTATTTTCGTTCTCGTCGATTTTGGTGAAGACGAAACTTTGGAAATAGTCTCGCAAATGGGGGTTGGGGATTGTTTTATCAGAACGGAATCTCCTCTCGGCGAAGTGGTCGAAAAGGTGAAGAAAAGACTGCAGCCGTCATAGGTTAAACGATAAAAAAGCGGGGCCATCAAAGCGATGGCCCTCGTGGAGATTGTTCCTCCGATGATGTTTGGTTGTGTGCCTATCAGACAAGTTCCAGCTGTCCGGTGTCTTCGAGGATCCCGCCGAAAGCTTTTCTTGTCCGCTCGGTGCCCATATGCACGCAGGTACTTTTGGAGACCGGCTCTCCTTCGCATCGAGGGCAGTAGGGGAGAGGGAAATGTTCGACCTCGCCGAGGTCGTCCATGCACGGTCCGCCGGGTCTGGCGTAATGGATAGAAACGGTGCAGGGAGTGAACTCCACTTTTCCTTCACATCCTCTGCACCGCAACCCCTCGTTGGTGTCTTCGTACATCTGCTGATGGTGGACCTTGATGGCTTCGTTCAAACCTGCAAGGCTTAGCCCGATTCTTGGAGCTTCCATATCGATCGTCCTTTCCTGAAAAATGGGATGGTGCCACCGCTCGCTAGGTAGGAATATAACAAAGAATTTATGTGCTGTCCAAGGATAGTTGGTCTGTCCGAATGCAGCCTTTGTTTTGAGATAAACCCGATTTTGGAGTAATATGGGAATCAATGTCCGATAACAAAGAGTTCGTCGTCCGATGCAGGGGGATTATTTTGCACAATAACAAGCTTCTCGTAGTGAGGCATCCGGGTGACACGAGTTACGCGGCGTTGCCCGGCGGGCATCTGGAATGGGGAGAGGACGTTAGGAGTTGCATCAGCCGGGAGATCATTGAAGAGCTTGGGGTCAAGCCGGTAATAGGGAGATTGCTTTACATCAATAATTTCTCGAATGGAGGCGGCACGCCCTCTGTTGAGTTTTTCTTCGAGATCATGAACGGCGGCGATTATGAGGGCTGTGAAAAACTTGCTCGATCCCACGCATTCGAACTCGCCGCAATCGATTGGGCCAGCCCTACTGATGATATAAATATTCTCCCCAAAAAAATAGCGGAAGATTTAAAGGCGGGAACGATCCTGTCCGACGAAGTTAGATATATATCGTAGAAAAGCTGGGAGGAGATATAACCGTTGTATGAACAAGCTCTGGCATGCCAAAAAAAACAGTGTGCCTGCCGAGCGGCGCCGAAAAGCTTGCTGAAGTATTTTGAGGCGAAACGACAAAAAAAGTAGGGCCATCAAAGCGATGGCCCCAGGGGAGATGTCCCCGATGATTTGAAACCGCACACGGCTTGCGCTCCTCAGGCTGCGTTCCTGAGCCGCCGAATGGAGCGTTTCAGGTTCTCCTGCGCCTGGTCTTCGTACTTGTTCCAGAAGAACTTTGTGGCGTAGATGCTGGGCCGTGCAAGGAATAGTTTCAGGATGGCGGTTCGTCCCTTGCGGAACTGATTGTCCGGCACTTGGGTGTATTCTTCCCGGATCTGTTTTTCGTACCGGTCGAACCGCTCCTCGGGCTGGCCGAGAATGGCGAGGTCAAGGTCGCAGAGCGTGCGGACGTCGGCGTCGTTCAGGTGTTCGGCGTGTTTGGTTGAGAGGATGGCGATGATGACCTTCTGGACGAAGGCAGGAGCAAAGCCGGAGCATTCGCCGACCGTGCGAAAGAGGTTTGCGCTGCGTTCCTCGTTGTTTTCCGCGCCCGGATAGTAGACGGCATCGTGGTACCAGATGCCCATCTCGACGACATTGGCGTCCACGATGCGAAATTCATCGGATGCGCGGAACGTCTCAAACTCGGCGAGCATATCCTCGACGTGCGAAAGAGTGTGGTAGAAGCGCCGCGGTCCTTTATAGCGGCTCATCAGGTCGTCAAAGCAGGTGTCCATACCGGTTACATTGCCGCCCACTTCACGCCATAACGTTCTCCATTGCTGATAGAGCGTTGGCATATTCTGTTGCCTCCAAGCCGTAGATACGGCGGATAACTGCCGTCACTCTATCACCGCGGTTGGGAAAATGCCAGAGGTCCGATGATAGGTTGTTAACCCAGGGGACATATAGGATAATCTAGGTATGCAAAACGGAGTGGGAGAGACCCGAGAAATCGAAGTGAGATTTTTGGATATCGATAAGGAGCACTTTATTCGAAAACTTAAGGAGCTCGGAGCCGTGGATAAGGGGGAAGCAATGTTGGAAGAAGTTATTGTGTACGATAAGGATTTGACGTGGTTGAGGAATCCGGGCTGTATGTGGTCTCGCGAAATACCAGAGAACTGACCGAGAACCTTGTTGTGGGAGGCATGTATAATCCCGAAGGCATTCCCACTCCCGTTCTCGATGCAACCAAGCGGCATCTTTTAAGCGGCCCGTCAGAAGTTATCTTAGTGAAGGGTGACGCCGTGATTAATAAACTATTGACTACCGTGGGCGTGAAAACCAATCCTGCGCTCTGTACCCCTGATTCCATCCGTTATATTTATGGTGACCACGTGCCTAAGGAACTTGGGCAAGGGTTGAAGTACTATCGGAACGCTGCGCATAGGCCTCGGGATGCTGCGGAAAATAAAAGCAATCTGGAAACATTTAGGGAGATACTATAGAGCACCACATAGGCGTGGTTTCGTGCATGACGCTGTCGTCCACTTCGGGGTCAATAAAACAAGGGCCACCATCCGTGAGGATATGTGGCCCGTTTTCTTTCTTGTTGGTCTGTCAGCGCACCGCGAGCGACTCTGCGGCGTATTCAAGCCCCTTCGGCGTGATGACCACACGCTTGATCTCGCTTTTCTCGATATGCCCTGCGACGAGCATCCGATGATAGTTCGAGGGATTTGCTTCTGCCACTGCCTTTACCGCTTGGGACACTGCGTCGGTATCGCACGGCGCAACGTAGAGCGCGAAGCCCGCGCCCATGTTGAAATTGCCGTATGCTTCCCGATCGTCGAATCCGCCGTGCTCCTGCATGAAGGTGAAGATCGGCGGACAATTCGGCAAGCGGTCGATCACATAGGTGAACGGATTGTTCGCCCGCATGAGTTTGCGCCATCCGTGCCCGGTGATGTTCACCGCGTAGTGGATGCTGATGCCCCGATTGAGACATTCCTCGATGACGGGAACGTAGATCGCCGTCGGGTCGAGCAGCATGTCGCCGTACGGCCGTCCACCATATACCTCAGTGAGATAGCGTTTGGGTAATCTGCCAGCGATCTTCCGCGCGAGTGTAAGGCCGTTTGCGTGGATGCCCGAGCTTTCAAGAAAGACGATCGCGTCGCCATTCCTGATATTGGTCGGGTCGATGAGCCGCTCTTTCGGCTTCACGAGCCCCATTGCGGAACCGGAAAGCACAACAGTACCCGGCACGACGATGTCCTTGAGCGTCGGTGTTTCACCACCGCCCCAGACACATCCTGCAAGGTTGCACGCGTGCTGCCAGCCGTCAACGAGATCGTGGCATCGGTCTTCATCGATGAACCAGTTTGAGTCGCCGACCGCAAGGTGCATTGCCACAGAAAGCGGCAGTGCCCCGAGAGTGATCATGTCATTCACGATCATTGCGACGGTATCCTGCGCAATGTGGTCGTAATACGATTGGTCGGTGAGTGGGTACATCGCGTCGGCGACGAGGTTCTTGGTACCAAGCCCCTCCTCAACGTGCGCGAAGTAGCTTTTTGCGGCTTCGATGAGATAAGCGCTTTCTCCGCGGCTCATCTCGGCTTCCCGGAACTCGCCATTATTAAGACGGGCGATGTTGCCTGCCGTTTCACGGCCAGCGAGTTGTGCCATGCGCTTGAACGAGTCCATGACGTCATAATTGACGCCGGAACCCGCGTACGTCAGTGGTTGGGACATGGGTGATCCTTTCTGACAGCCAATTTGATGATGCTTGGTTGCTGCCAAAAATATAATGGAAAGAGGTCTGACTGTCCAGCTTGATTTACGGTCTTGGCGCTGTACCGAGCGATCGGCCCAGTGCGGATCGCTTTTTTGTAAACGGCCAAGAGGATGAAATATGCAACGACGATATACGCGAGCGATAAAATAACTCCTAGGAAGAGTTGGATACCGGGCACCGTTCCGTCGCTTATAATGGCGCGGATTCCGGCGAATACGTACGATGGCGGAAGCGCATGTCCGATGAGTTGCATCCACCGGGGCAGGATCGTTAGGGGATAGAGTACGCCGACGAATGGCGATAGCGGGGCGGGAATCGGCCAGATAAACCATTCTGCGGGGGACCCAGGCGGGGGGGATGGAGTAGAATAAACGTATGGAATGGTATCTCTACATAGCAAGTTTCTTTGCGGGAATCTTTTTAGCCAATGCCGTCCCGCATTTCGTTCAGGGCGTTTCGGGAAATAAATTTCCGTCGCCCTTTGCGAAACCGCCCGGCAAAGGACTTTCGTCTCCGACCGTCAATGTGATATGGGCTTTGTTCAACATACTGATCGGCTATCTGCTTTCTCAAGTGGGACAAGTGAACTCCACCAACCTGCCATCCCTTGCCGTTTTCTTCCTCGGCGTCGCCGCGATTAGTATCTTTTCGAGCGTCAACTTCCAGAAAAAAGATAGGGAATAAATATCGCCTTATTTGTGTAGCAAAAACAAAGCTCCTAATTAGTACAATCCCTTTCCCAGTATTTGTAAGCGATATCATGCTGCTGCGGCTTACATATTACACACTACACTGCCATTTGCACCCAAATAGCACCTGAGGTGGTATAATAAGTATATGAAAAGTAATAAAAAGGGTAATTTTATCCCTCCAATGTCGGAAATCTACGGAACTTCGACAATCAACGAGAAGGGACAGGTTGTCATTCCTGCGGAAGCGCGGAAAAAACTCCATATAAAGTCGGGTGACCGTTTCCTCATCATAGGGACTCCCTTTGACGACGGCATTGTTATCGTGAAGGCCAAAGCCTTCACTGAGCATTTGGGGAAAATCGCCAAAATTCTAAAAGAGCGTCCGCAATAAATCCAACAATATGAAAAAAATCTTCGCATGGGTAGGGGCTCATAAAATCATATCAATCGTCATTGCAGTTGTTCTCATAATCGGCGGATTTTTTATCTTTGGTGCGGGGAAGGGATCTCTGACACAATACGTGGTCGGAACGGTCACCAAGGGGAATCTCGCAATTACCGTCAACGGCACTGGTCAAGTTGACGCCGAAAGCCAAGTCGATCTCCAGCCGCAGGGAACTACACAATCTGCCTCGACCATCACCGAAGTAGATGTAAAACAGGGAGATGTTGTTACGGCGGGCGAACAAATCGCGGTCATTGATAATTCGAGCGCTCTTACCCAATTAACACAGGCGAAGGCGAACGTAGAAAGTGCACAGGCAAATTACGACAAAGTGGTGGCGGGAGCAACGAGTCAGAGCGTGGCGGTGAGTCAAGCGCAGGTGGCTTCCGCCCAACTTTCCTTGCAGAACGCCGAACAAACACTTACAAACCGTTTGCAAAATGCCTACAACGACGCTTTCTCTGTAGTATTCACTGATACCAATGGACTTTTTGGCAGTAATACCAACAGCCAATCAAATAATCCACAATTTTCTGTTTCGGGTGGACAGATGGGGAATGAACAACTTGAGAACAACATCAATGCAGAGAGGGTAAAGGCCCAATACATGTTCACGGCATGGCAATCGCAAATTGCGGCAATTTCCTCTTCAACGGGAAGCATTGATCCGAATGCCGTTGCAACGGCGCTTGCGACGACTAATACGAATCTCACTTCACTTAGTCAATTTCTCAATGATATTTTGGACGCACTCACTAACTACACTATCCCAGCCTCTGCGGGGACAAGCGATATAGCTACCGTCAATTCGGCACGGGCAACCATCTCGTCCGATATCT
>CAYQFA010000018.1:0-18679 GCA_964416665.1 uncultured Candidatus Saccharibacteria bacterium | reverse complement strand
GCTGGATAATTAAATTTTTCTAAAAATGGATTACCCCGAACAGTTGAACGAATTGGATAGCGAAGCTCGCCGATTGGGCGAGCGTCTTTGACCTCGCGAACAAGAGAAAACAGATCGTGACGCTTGAGGCGGAGATGTCCGTACCCGAGTTTTGGAACGATCGCACTCGCGCCGATGAAAAGATCCGCGAGATGGGGGCGTTGAAAGACGTGGTGGATCGCTACAGCGAGATTCAAAACGATATTTTGGAGCTACAGATGAGCGCCGGTGCATCCGGCGGCGCGATCGACGAAAATAAATTTCACGACATCAAGCGCAGGTTTCGCGAGTTCGAATTACGGCAGCTTTTCACCGGCCGCTATGATATGCAGTCCGCCGTGCTCGCGATCTACCCCGGTGCGGGCGGTGAGGATGCGGAAGATTGGGCGCGTATGCTTGGCGTGATGTACGAGGGCTATGCGAAACAGCGTGGATGGAAAGTGCGCACGATCGATGACAATCCGCGCTCGCGCACGATCGAGATCGGCGGTGCATATGCCTACGGTTATCTTAAAAACGAATCGGGCGTGCATCGTTTGGTGCGCATCTCGCCATTTTCGCCGAAGAAATTGCGGCATACCGGATTCGCGCTTGTGGAAGTGATTCCTGATCTGCCCGCGCTCGATGAATCAAAATTGCAGATTCCCGAGACCGATCTGAAGTTCGAATTTTCCCGCTCCGGCGGACCGGGCGGGCAGAATGTGAATAAAGTTGAAACAGCGGTGCGCGTAGTGCACGTTCCGACCGGCATCGCGATCAGCTCGCGCGCCCAGCGTTCGCAGGCGCAGAATCGCGAGTATGCCTTGAAGGTGCTCAAAGGAAAGCTGTTCCAGCTGATGGAGCAGGAGAAGGTTGACGAAGTAAGCGCGCTGCGCACAAAAGTGAAGCCGGAGTGGGGGAATCAGATCCGTTCTTACGTGTTGAATCCATATCAGATGGTCAAAGACCATCGCACCAATGTCGAAACCTCGCGCGTGGACGACGTTCTCGCGGGAAACATCGACCCATTCATCGAGGCGATGCTGGAGAAAAAGGCGGATGGGGTGAGCTTGTTGCCGCATTCGTAGAAAGATATTAAATTTTCATTAAAAACCTTTTGACTTTGCGTTTTCGGGGCGTATTCTAGGGTTATGAATGACAACGGCGAAGCGCTTACAAAAGGGATGTTCCGTGACGCGATGGACGATCTCGCAGCGCTTATTAATGAAGGTTTTCAAGGAATGGAATTGCGCATGGCAAAACAGGAAGATTTATTGGCGCTTACTAAGCGGATAGAAAAAATAGAGCGGTATCTTGATAACCATGGCAGGGAATTCAAGACCATCCACAAAAATTCTGACGTAGTATTTACGGAATTAGGGGAAATTCGCAAGCAACTCAACAGAGTCGATGCCCGTGCGGATGTTTTGGACCTTCAGATTCGTGTAAGCAAACTCGAAAGGAAAGCGAAGATATAAAGGAGGCGCTATTTATTTTAAAAACCTCGGACGTGAGTATGTGCGTGCAGGTATTATTGAGAACCGTTCATGAAGTGAGGCTGTTGGTTCTCAATAATACCAGCGCACATACTCGTTTTTGGTTTTTAAAATAAAATAGTGTATACTGAACTACGTGATTGTATTCCAAGGAGTTTCGAAACATTATAGCGGGCATGGCGTTGCGCTTGAAGACACCAGTTTTCAAATAGATCCAGGCGAGTTCGTCTCTTTGGCGGGACGCTCCGGCGCAGGCAAGTCGACCGTTATCAAATTACTTATAGGAGAAGAAAGACCGTCCAAAGGACGGGTCTTTTTCGGGCAATACGAAGTGAATAAGTTGCGCGACAACGAATTGCCGGCGTTCCGCCGTCATATTGGCGTTGTTTTTCAGGATTTTCGGTTGTTGCCAAATAAGAATTCTTACGAAAACGTGGCTTTTGCACTTGAAGTTGCCGGCAGGCCACAGCGCGAGATCGATGAACTTGTGCCGCAGGTGCTCGATATGGTGGGATTGGGCGATAAAATGAAGAATTTCCCGAACGAGCTCTCTGGGGGCGAGCGTCAGCGTGTCGCGATCGCCCGTGCCATGATCCATCGTCCAGAGGTCATCATCGCCGACGAGCCGACGGGAAACCTTGATCCGTTCCACACGTTCGAGATCGTCAAGCTGCTCGAGAAGATCAATCAGCTTGGCACGACGGTGGTGCTCGCGACGCACGACAAGGAGGTCATCAACAGTCTTGAGAGGCGCGTCATCACGCTCGATAAGGGCCGCGTCATTCGTGATGAAAAGAAGGGTAAATATATTTTGGTTTAATCTAATAAAACATGTTCACCATTATTTCAAGAATTTTCCATTTCGGCGTGAAAAACTTCTGGCGTAACGGCTGGCTCTCGACGGCGACGATCGTGATCATGACACTTTCGCTCATTGTCTCGCTCGGGCTCATCATGTTCGGCGTCGTCACCCGCGCCGCCGCGGATTCGATCCAGGACAAGATCGACATCAGTGTGTATTTCAACACCACCACTTCCGAGGACGAGATATTGAACATCCAGCAGTCGCTCGAGGGACTATCGCAGGTGCAGAGCGTCGATTATATTTCGCGCGACCAGGCGCTTGCGACGTTCCAGCAGAATCATGCGAACGATCCGGTGATTAGCCAGGTGGTCAACGAACTTGATACGAATCCGCTTGAGGCCTCGCTCAATATCAAAGCGAAAGATCCGAGCCAGTACGGCGCGATCAACGATTATCTGAGTTCGCCCAACCTTGCTTCGTACATTGATTCCATCAGCTACACGCAGAACCAGGACGTCATCAATCGCCTGGCGACGATCGTGCGCGATGTTGAAACGGGCGGCTGGTTGGTGACGATATTCCTCGCGCTCGTTGCGGGACTCGTGGTGTACAACACTATTCGCCTGGCCATTTATTCAAACCGCGATGAGATCGGCATCATGCGCGTGGTAGGCGCGTCAAACAGCTTGGTGCGCGGGCCGTACGTCGTTGAGGGCCTCTTCTGGGGCGGCATCGCGGCGGTGTTCAGTGTTATCATCGTGACCCCTGCATGCTATTTTCTTTCGCCCTACCTTAACGAGTTCATTCCGGGGCTCAATCTTTTCCAATATTTTTACACCCACATTCTCCAGCTCTTCCTCTACCAGTTGCTTTTCGGCGTTGTCATCGGAAGTCTTTCGAGTTTTTGGGCGGTGCGTCGTTATCTAAAGAACTAACGCACCAACATGGAAGCATCTGATCTTCCGCCGATACCTCCGGTGCCTCTGCCGGCATCCCCCAAGGAAGACGTTGCCGTAGCACGCAAAAGGCGGGCGAAGCGCAATCTGACGACGCTTATCGTCGGCGTCGTTCTTGCCGTTGGTGTCCTGTGGTGGATCGAGCATATATCATCACTGCCATTTGCTAACATTACCTCGCTGGGAACCTCCATCGCCAATGAGATCGGCGGGAATTTTTCTTCGTATCCTGCGCCGCTCCCTCCGCTTTTCACGAATACCTCGAAAAAGAATGCGAAGCTCACGAGCGCGGGAGTGATCGCGGACACGAATGAACAGCGCCAGCAGAACAACCTTCCGCCGCTCATGGAAAACCCGACGCTCGATGATGTCGCCGTGTTGCGGCTTGATGACATGTTCGAGAACCAATATTTTGCGCACGTTTCGCCGACCGGCGCAAGCGCGGAAACGGTGGCGTCGAGCGTCGGATACACCCATCTGGCGCTTGGGGAAAATCTTGCGGAAGGGATCTTTAACGGCAACGCCGGCGTCGTTGCCGCGTGGATGAACAGCCCCGGTCACCGCGCCAATATTTTGAACACGCACTATGATCAGATCGGCGTTGCGGTGCGGGAGGGAACGCTCCAAGGAAAAGATGTCTGGATCGCGGTGCAGGTCTTCGGTAAGCCATCGTCGGACTGCGCCGCGCCCGATGCCGTCCTCCGGGCCACGATCGATGCGGCTGAGATAGAACTTTCCCGAAGGAGCAACCAGCTACAAACCGAGAAGGCGGGCATTGAGGCCACCCAGCCGCAATCGGGCAGTACTTATAATCAGGAGGTTGAGCAGTATAACGCCTTAGTGGGGCAATATAACGATCTGAGCGGTCAGACGAAGGCCGAGGTCGGGCAATATAACGCGGAGGTGAGCGTTTTTAACCAGTGCCTTGAGGGATAATATTTTTTCTGTTATCATACCGGGGTATGTTGAATATTTCCCTAAGCGCTGAGGACGTTTTTCATATCGGAAATTTTGCGGTCACCAACGCGATGCTGTTGGCGTTCATTGTTTTGGTATTACTGTCCGCGCTCGCGATCACGCTTCGCAACAAGCTCAAAATGGTCCCTGGAATGCTGCAAAACGTCGCCGAGGTGATGATCGAAGGCGCTCTGGGTCTCATGGACACGGTGCTCGGGGACAGGAAAGAATCGGAAAAATATCTCCCATTCGTATTCACCATTTTTATCTTCATACTCTTTTCGAACTGGTTCGGGCTTATTCCGGGTGTGGGATCGGTGATGATCGGACACGGAGCGGCCGCGGTGCCCCTGCTTCGCTCGCCCGCGAGCGACCTCAATCTCACGCTCGCGCTTGCGCTCATCGCCGTCACGATGGTGAACGTGTTCGCGGTTTCCGTTATCGGGTTGCGCGAACGCGTCTCGGTTTTTTTCAATTTTTCCAGTCCGATCAAGTTTTTCGTGGGCATACTTGAGCTTATTTCTGAATTTGCTAGAATTATCTCGTTCACGTTCCGTCTTTTCGGCAACGTGTTCGCCGGCGAGGTACTGCTCGCGATCATGGCACTCCTTGTGCCATATCTCGTTCCGTTGCCATTTATGTTTTTGGAAATATTCGTCGGATTCATCCAAGCATTCATTTTCGGGATGCTTACATTGGTATTCGTTGCATTAGCGATCACTCCTCACGAAGGCGAGGAGGCGGGTCACTGATGCCGCGAAGGAAAAGGTCGGAGAAAGCAATTATTAAAACACTATTAAACAATCATTATGGATGCTAACAGTATGAGGCTCCTTGCCACTGCGCTCGTGATGGGATTCGGTACCCTCGGTCCCGGTCTCGCGATCGGATGGATCGGTTCCAAATCGGTCGAGGCGATAGGAAGGAATCCGGAAGCGTCGTCCAAGGTGCAGACCATGGCGATCCTTGCCATCGCATTTGCGGAAGCAGTCGCCATTTACGCGCTCGTTATCGCGCTCATCGTAAAGTTCGTCGCATAGTCGTATCGTGCAGTAATTATTTTCACAAAAAATCATATGCAACAATTAGTGGATCAGTTAGGCATCAATTGGCAGCTCCTGCTGAGTCAGGCGGTCAATTTTGCGTTGCTTTTGATCGTGCTGCGTATTTTTGTGTATAAGCCGGTATTAAAATTACTGCACGATCGGCGCGATAAAATAGAGCAGGGATTGTTGAAGACCGCCGAAGCCGACCGGCGTTTACATGAGGTTGACGTCATCGGTAAAACGAAGATAAAGGAGGCGGAAGCGCATGCGCTCGGTATCCTCAAAAAGACCGAAACGGATGCAAAGGAGCTCGAGGCAAAACTTCTTGCCGTCGCCAAGCAACACGAAGAAGAGGCGATGAAGAGCGCCGAGGTCCGCTTGCGCGCTCAAGAGGAGGAGTCGCATCGTGCCACGGAGCGCGAAGCCGCGCAGTTCGTGCGCGCTGCCATTGAAAGGACCGTCGAACTTTCACCCGCCATGATCGACGATGCGCTCATCGCGCGTGCGGTCCAGGATATCAAGAAATCAGCATGAGATATTCAACGAATACATATGCAAAAGCGTTCGTTGAGGCGTTGGTCGCAGCGAAGGGAGCGGAGAGCGAGGAGGTAATGGCAAAGAACTTTTTGGCGCTTGTACGGAGGGGTGGCGATGAGGCGCGTCTTCCCAAGATCCTCGACGAAGCCGATCGGATGATGCGCATCCGCAGCAAGACGCGGAGGCTGGTCGTCGAATCGGCCCGCGGCCTTGACGCCAATGCGAAATCGCTTGTCGCGGCGATCGCACGATCCGGTGACGCGATCGTGGAGAAGATAGATCCTGCGCTCATCGCCGGCATCAAGATCACGGCGAACGACGAGATGCAATTCGATGCATCGCTGCGGCGCAAATTGGATAACGTATTCGGAGTATTGCAATGAAATAACGTTGCTGTCATTCGAAACAATGTGAAGGATGGCGGAGATTCCTCGCAAAGTTCGGAATGACAGAAACAAAAAAACTTATGGCATATGACATCATAGAAAAACTAAAGAGGGAGATCGAGGGATATAAAGAGAAGCCCGAGTGGCAGGAGGTGGGCCGCGTCATTGAGGTCGGCGACGGCATTGTGAAGATACTCGGCCTGCGCAATGCGGTGAGCCAGGAGATCATCATCATCGAAAGTTCAAAGGGCGATCGCGCGGCGTTGGCGCTCAATTTGGAGGAAGAATCGATCGGCGCTTTGGTGCTCGGCGACTTTTTATCCATTGAGGTCGGCGATACCGTGCGTCGTACCGGCGAGATCCTTTCGATCGCCGTCGGCGACGGGCTGATCGGCCGCGTCGTCGACCCGTTGGGAGCTCCTATCGACGGATTGGGAGACCTCTTCAAAAAAGGGGAGACGCCCCAGCGTAATCCGCTTGAGGCGCGCGCGCCATCCATTTTGGAACGCGAGGGAGTCAACACCCCGCTTCATACCGGCATCAAGGCCATCGATGCATTGATCCCGATCGGCCGCGGACAGCGCGAACTCATCATCGGCGACCGGCAGGTGGGAAAGACCGCCGTCGCGCTCGACGCGATCCTGAATCAGAAGAACGACAAGGGACGCCGTACGCCGATCTGCATCTACGTTGCGGTCGGGCAGAAACAGTCAAAGGTGGTGAAGATCGCCGAGACCCTCCGCAAATTCGGCGCGATGGAATACAGCATCATCGTTTCCGCATCCGCATCCTCGCCGGCGGCGATGTGGTATCTGGCGCCGTATGCGGGCTGTGCGATCGGTGAATATTTCCGCGACAAGGGCATGGACGCGCTCATCATTTACGACGACCTTTCCAAACACGCGTGGGCCTATCGTCAGATCTCGCTCTTGCTCCGCCGTCCGCCGGGCCGCGAGGCGTATCCGGGCGACGTGTTCTATCTGCACTCACGTCTATTGGAGCGCGCCGCAAAACTCTCCAAAGAGAAAGGCGGCGGATCGCTTACTGCGTTGCCGATCGTCGAGACCCAACTTGGTGACGTGACGGCATACATCCCGACCAATATCATTTCCATCACCGACGGACAGATATTCCTGGAAACCGATCTCTTCAACCAGGGCCTGCGCCCGGCGTTGAACGTCGGTATTTCGGTCTCCCGCGTGGGATCGGCGGCACAAACGAAAGCCATGAAGAAAGTTGCCGGCCGTCTCCGCCTGGCGCACGCGCAGTTCCGCGAGCTGCAGGCGTTCGCGCAGTTTGCCACCGATGTTGACGAGGCCACGCGCAAAAAGATCCTTCAGGGCCAGAAGATCAACGAGATCTTGAAGCAGGACGATCTCGCACCGATCCCGTTCGAGATACAAGTGTGTATCTTCTACGCCGTGCTGAACAACTATTTCGAATCGGTCGCCGTCGAGGACATCAAAAAGACCGAGAACGCGCTCATCGAAAATCTCGAGAAATTGCACGAGGAGGACATTTTGAAACCGATCCGCGAGACCGGCGAGTTCAAAGAGGAGATCGAAGCGAAACTGAAAGAGGCCATCGAGCATTTCCTACAAAAATAAAATCGTCAATCATAGCACATGGAATCAGGACAAAGTCTCAAGCGGCGCATGAAGAGCGTCAAAAATATCGGGCAGATCACGAAAGCGATGGAGCTCGTGTCCGCCACGAAGATGCGCCGTGGCCAGGAGCTCGCGCTGAATTCGCGTCCATACGCCTACGCGGCGCTTCAGTTGCTTGGCGTTTTGTCCGGTCTGAAAGACGTGCCGCTGCCCGAGATCCTTCGCGCGCGCAAGATCGAAAGAACGGCGTTCGTCCTGATGAGCTCCGACAAGGGTCTGGCCGGATCGTTCAATGGTGCGGTGGTGAGGGAGTTCGAACATTATATGAAAGCGAACAATATCGATCTCCACGATCCCAAGTATTCCTTCATCGCCATCGGACAGAAATCAAAGAGCTATTTGGACCGTCGCGGCGCGAATGTGGTCGCCTCGTTCAACCACGTGGGTGACTTCACCAAGCCGGAGGAGACCGAGCCGATCGCGGATTTTTTGATCTCCGGATATATGCGGCACTACTTTGACAGCGTGGTCGTATTCTTTACGACCTTCGTGACGGCACTTCGCCAGGATCCCGTCGCACGTGAATTTTTGCCGATCAGCTATGCCGCGATCAAGCAATCGATCGAAGAAACGATCCCGCGCGCCGGAAAATATTCCGAGTACGCAAAATCGGAAACGTTCTTGGGCGGTGAAATGAAGGACCATCTTGTCGAGCCATCGCCGAAAGAGGTGCTTGCCGAGCTCGCGCCGCGGCTGCTCAAGATCCGCATCTATCACGCCATCCTTGAGGCGAACGCCTCCGAACACTCGGCTCGGCGCGTTGCGATGAAGAACGCTTCCGATAACGCCTCCGACCTTTCTGAATCGCTTACGATGGTCTATAATAAATCGCGCCAAGCGGCCATCACCCGTGAAATAATCGAAGTCACGTCCGGCGCGCAGGCACTATAACAATTCATATCAACATGGCAAAAACAGGGAAAATCACACAGATCATCGGGCCGGTCGTGGACATCGATTTCGGCGCAGAGAGCAAATTGCCGCCGATCTATAACGCCATCAAGATCAAGCTTGGCAAAAGCGAGATCGTCGCCGAGGTGGTGAAGCATTTGGAGCCGGGCAAGGTCCGTGCCATTTCAATGGCGCCGACCGATGGTCTGAACCGCGGCGCCGAAGCCGAAGATATGGGCAGAATGATCGAAGTACCGGTGGGCGAGGAGACGCTCGGCAATATTTTTGACGTCATGGGCAATGCGCTCACGACGCCGAAAGTGCCGTTCAAAAAATATTCGCCGATCCACCGCGACGCGCCGAAGTTCACGGACCAGTCAACGAAGACGGAGGTCTTCGAGACCGGCATCAAGGTCATTGATCTTATCTGTCCGTTCATCAAGGGAGGTAAGGTCGGATTGTTCGGCGGCGCCGGTGTCGGTAAGACCGTGTTGCTCCAGGAGCTTATCCGCAACGTCGCCGAGGTCGGCGGGGGATACTCGGTGTTCGCCGGCGTCGGCGAGCGCACGCGCGAAGGCAACGATCTTTATCATGAGTTCGTCGAGTCGGGCGTCATTGATAAGACCGCGCTTGTGTTCGGCCAGATGAACGAGGTGCCGGGCGCCCGCGCCCGCGTGGCGCTTTCCGCGCTCGCGATGGCGGAATATTTCCGCGATGAGGAAGGACGCAATATTCTGCTTTTCATCGACAATATCTTCCGTTACTCGCAGGCAGGTTCCGAGGTTTCCACACTCCTTGGACGCATGCCGTCAGCGGTAGGTTATCAACCGACGCTCGCGTCGGAAATGGCGGAGTTGCAGGAGCGCATCACGTCGACCACGAAAGGATCGATCACTTCCGTGCAGGCCATTTACGTTCCGGCGGACGACATCACCGATCCGGCGCCGGCCACCACGTTCTCGCACTTGGATTCCACGATCGTGCTTTCGCGTGCGCTCACCGAGATCGGTATTTATCCTGCTGTTGATCCGCTCGCATCAAGCTCGACCGCACTCGATCCGAAGATCGTCGGTCAGGAGCATTACGAGGTGGCGCGAGGCGTCCAGCAGACACTTCAGCGATACAAGGAATTGCAGGACATCATTGCCATTCTTGGCATGGAAGAGCTTTCCGAGATCGACCGCCAGACCGTGTACCGCGCGCGCAAGATCCAACGCTTCCTCTCTCAGCCGTTCTTCGTCGGCGAGCAGTTTACCGGCATCGCGGGTAAATATGTTTCGCTTAAGGATACCATCAAGAGCTTCCGCGATATTTTGGATGGCAAATACGACAGTCAGCCGGAGGAGGCATTCTACATGAAAGGCGGCGTTGAAGAAGTGAGCGCCGCAGCGACAAAATAGTATGAAACTTGGCGTCTATTCATTGCAGAAAGTTTTGTTCCAAGGGGACGCGACCTCGGTGAATTGCAATACGCGCATGGGCGAGGTGACCATTCTTGATAACCACGAGGCACTGATCTCGATCGTCGAGAAGGGGACCATGAAGATCGTTGATGGAGATCGAAAAGAATGGTATATCCCCGTCAGTTCCGGTTTTCTGGAAGTTGATTCCGATAGCCAGGTGAAGATCCTCGTTGAGACCGAATAAAAAACGATAGGTTTGTGGTACGATAAATATCATGAAGCCCGCGTCATTTACCGCAAAAGTCTATGCCGTCGTAGCCAAGATCCCCAAAGGAAGCGTGCTGACCTATAAAGAGGTCGCACGCCGGGCGGGGAACGCGAGTGCGGCCCGTGCCGTCGGGAATATCATGCACAACAACCCGGATACGGCGAAAGTGCCATGTCATCGCGTGGTGCGATCGGACGGTGCCCCGGGCGGTTATGCGCGCGGCACACAAAGGAAGATTGTGATATTAAAAAGCGAAGGGGTAAGATTCGTCACGGGAAACAAGGTCGCCATAACATCGCGTCATTAAAAAATGATGAAGCTTAAGATCCTCGTTATCGTGCTTGCGGTCATCATTGTCATCCTGCTCGGCATATTTTTCTTTTATTCGCCGTCGAAAGGACTCGCGCTATGATCCCCGAATCGTCATTGCCGTATTACAAAAAGCGGGCGCAAAAGATACTTAAAGCGCTCAAAAAACTCTTTCCGCATGCGACGATCGCGCTGAAGTTCTCGAACAACTGGGAACTGCTCGTCGCCGTCCAGCTTTCCGCGCAATGCACCGATAGAAAAGTGAACGAGGTGACGCCGGCACTTTTCAAGAAGTATCCGAAGCTGGATGACTATGTGAATGCGAAGCCGCGCGAATTCGAGAAGGATATCCATCAATGCGGTTTCTATCGCGCGAAGACGAAGAACATTCTGGCGGCGGCGAAGGTGGTAAAGGAAAAATTCCACGGGAAACTGCCGAAAACCATGGCGGAGATGGTCACCATCCCCGGCGTCGGGCGCAAATCGGCGAACGTCATTTTGGGCAACGCCTATGGCGTGGTGGAGGGGATCGCCGTTGATACACACGTGATACGCCTGTCGCGTCTGCTTGGGCTCACCAAGGAAAAGACGCCGGAGAAGATCGAGAAGGATCTCATGCGCATCATTCCGCAAAAGCAATGGTTCGAGGCGACCTATCTTCTCATTGATTACGGCCGCAAATATTGCGTTGCGCGACCGCATGATCATGCGGCGTGTCCGCTTACGAAAATATTGGAACCATAGCTATCCACATTTTACCTTGTCGCAAGCTATGCTATAATCAATCTTGTTAGTGAGATAAAAAAAGGCTGCTTCCCGATGTGAGGTCGGGAGGCGGTTTTTTTATGCCAATCCTCATTGACCCGGCATTAAAAATCCATTAAAATGACCTGGCAGTGAAGAAGGTCGTTTAGGTACCCCCTATGGTCTCGTGGCCAAGGGGCATTTCCGTCATCTATTCGTTCGATCCGCTTGCACAATAACCATGAACCATTTTGAGATCGTTTCAGATAACAAACCCGCAGGGGACCAGCCGAAGGCGATCATATCGCTGGTTTCTGGTTTGCGTGAAGGCCTTCGCGACCAGACCCTGCTTGGCGTCACCGGCTCGGGCAAGACGTTTACCGCGGCGAATGTCATTGCGGAGATCAATAAGCCGACGCTCGTGATTGCCCACAACAAGACGCTCGCCGCTCAGCTGTGCAACGAATTCCGCGAGATATTCCCGAAGAATTCGGTGAATTATTTCGTCTCGTATTACGACTACTATCAGCCGGAGGCGTACATGCCGTCGAGCGATACCTACATTGATAAGGAGGCGCTTATCAACGATGAGATCGACAAGCTGCGCCATGCGGCAACGACGGCGCTGCTCACGCGGCCCGATGTGATCATCGTCGCTTCGGTGTCGTGCATCTATGGCTTGGGTGCGCCGGAGGTCTATGCGCGCAATATTTTTCATTTCAAGGTTGGTGACGTGATCGAGCGCAAAGCGTTCGCGCGCAAGCTGGTGGAATTGCAATTCAGCCGCACGAACAGCGACCTGAAGCGCGGCACGTACCGCTTGCGCGGCGAGAATTGGGAGATCATGCCGGTGGATCGCGAGGTTATTTATAATCTGGAGGTTTCCGGCGGTGTCATCCGCACCATTTATGAGATCGACCCGGTAGCCGGTTTCCAGCCCGGCAAGACGCCAACGATCGGCGACATCATTTTTGCGCCGGCGAAGCATTTTATCACCGAAGCGCCCGAGCGCGAGCGTGCCATCAAAGAGATACAAGAAGAGCTTAAGGAGCAATTACGCTATTTTGAAAACGAAAAGAAATTTTTGGAGGCGGAGCGTTTGGAGCGGCGTACCAAGTTCGATCTCGCGATGATGCGCGAGGTGGGCTATTGCCACGGCATCGAGAACTATTCGCGCCATCTTTCCGGCCGTCGCGCGGGCGAGGCGCCGGCGACGCTGCTCGATTATTTCCCGCACGCCGCCGATGGCAAGGCTGACTTCCTCACCATAATAGACGAGTCGCACATGACGGTGCCGCAGATCCAGGGCATGTATAACGGCGATGCCGCGCGCAAGAAAACCCTTGTGGACTATGGTTTCCGTCTGCCGTCGGCGGCCGATAACCGTCCGCTTCGATTTGAGGAGTTCGAGCAGCGCATCGGTCAGGTGATCTTCACCTCGGCGACGCCGGGTCCGTACGAGCGCGAACACAGCACGCAGGTGGTGGAACAGATCATCCGTCCGACGGGTCTTGTCGATCCGAAGGTGACGATCCTGCCGGCGCGCGGCCAGGTTGATGATCTGATCCCGCGCATCGAAGAGCGCGTGGCGCGAAAGGAGCGCGTGCTCGTAACGACGCTCACGAAAAAGATGGCGGAAGATCTGAGCGCCTACTTGGAGAACAAGAAAATAAAAGTGAACTATCTCCATAGCGACGTGAAGACGATGGATCGCATCAAAATTTTGACCGACCTGCGCAAAGGGAAGATCGAAGTGCTCGTTGGCGTCAACTTACTTCGCGAAGGTCTTGACCTGCCGGAGGTTTCGCTGGTCGCGATCCTGGACGCCGACAAAGAAGGATTCCTGCGTAGCGAAGTTTCGCTTATCCAGACCATCGGCCGCGCTGCGCGCAACGTGGACGGCGAAGTATTGATGTACGCCGATAAGATCACCGGCTCCATCGAGCGCGCCGTGAAAGAAACCGATCGTCGCCGCAAGATCCAGGTTGCGTATAACATAGAGCACCACATTACGCCGACGACGATTATCAAGAAGATCTCCGATATTTTATTGCCGGACATCGACGAGATCCTGAAGCTGGAGACCGCGCCGGTGCCGCGCTCAAAGACGGCGCTGCAGAAGCTGATTGCCGAGAAGGAGCGCGATATGCGCGCGGCCGCGAAGGAGCTCAACTTCGAACTTGCGGGAATATTGCGCGATGAGATCCGCGAGCTTACCAAGAAATCAATGGCACTTGAAGACAAGAAAGGCGTCGATGAGGTCGCGAAACCGAAAACGAAAAAATAACATCAAAACCATGCACGACAAAATAATCATCAAAGGCGCACGTGAGCACAATCTTAAAAACATTGACCTCGAGATCCCGCGCGATAAAATGGTCGTTTTTACGGGACTTTCCGGCAGCGGCAAATCGTCGCTCGCGTTTGATACCATCTTCGCCGAGGGCCAGCGTCGCTATATAGAATCGCTGTCCGCTTATGCGCGGCAGTTTTTGGGCCGCCTCGACAAACCGGACGTGGATGATATCGAAGGGCTGTCACCGGCGATATCGATCGACCAGAAATCGCATTCCGCCAACCCGCGCTCGACCGTCGCGACGATCACGGAAATTTACGATTATCTTCGCGTGCTCTTCGCCCGTGCCGGCAAGCCGTATTGTCCGACCTGCGGCCGTGAGATCAAAAAAATGACGAACGAGGAGATCGTGGACGTTGCGATCGATATTTCAAAGGACAATAAAGAAAAAAGAAACGTCGTCATTCTGGCGCCGGTGGTGCGCGGACGGAAGGGGGAGTATTATCAAATGCTCTATGATTTCCTGAACGCGGGATTCTCGGAGGTGCGCGTGGACGGAAAATACCATCCATTGCGCGAGCGCCTGGAACTTTCGCGCTACAAAGTGCACGACATTGACCTCGTCGTCGATCGTATCCCGGCCGGCATGGATTTCAAAGACAAAGATAACCGTTTGCGTTTATCGGAAGCGATCGAGTCGGCGCTCAAGTATGGCAACGCGGTCGTCACGCTCATCACCGACAAGGAGGTTTCTTTGTCGGCGAAGTTCACCTGCCCGCACGACGGATTCTCGTTTCCCGAGATAGAGCCGCGATTGTTCTCGTTCAACAGTCCGTATGGCGCCTGTCCGGAGTGCCATGGTCTGGGGACGAAGGACATATGGTCCGACGAGATCTGCGCCGTGTGCGACGGCAAGCGATTGCGCGTGGAAAGTTTGAATGTCTTGATAGACGAGAAGAACATCAATACCGTGGTGGAACTTTCCATCGAGGATGCGCATAAGTTCTTCTCGTCGCTGAAGTTTAAAAACGCCTCGTTGAACGAGGTCGCCGAAGCGCCGTTGCGCGAGATCAAAAGCAGATTGAAATTCATGATGGACGTCGGCTTGGAATACCTGACGCTCGATCGCAAATCGGGGACGCTCTCCGGCGGCGAGGCCCAGCGTATCCGTCTTGCGTCGCAGATCGGTTCACGGCTGGTCGGCACGCTCTATATTCTCGACGAGCCGACGATCGGTCTTCACCAGCGGGACAACGATAAACTCATCAAAACCCTGCACGATCTGCGCGACCTCGGCAACACCATCATCGTCGTTGAGCACGACGAGGATACCATTCGCGCCTCGGATTACCTTGTTGATATCGGGCCTGCTGCCGGCGTGCACGGTGGCTATGTGGTGGCGAAGGGTCCCATTCCGGAGATATTGAAGGACATGAAACAAACCTCGCTTACCCTCCAATATCTGCGTGGCAAGAAATTCATCGAGGTGCCGGATGAGCGGCGTAAGGTTGATGCCAAGCAGGAATATCTGAAGATCCGCGGCGCACACGCGAACAATCTGAAAAATATCGACGTTGATATCCCGCTTCGGCGGCTTACCGCGATCACCGGCGTTTCGGGCAGCGGCAAGTCGAGTTTGGTCTACGACGTGATCTATAGGGCGGTTTCCGATAAGCTCAATCGCACCAATCAAAGGGTCATCGGTTATAGATCGATCATGGGTCTCGAGTACATCAATCGCATCATCAATATCGACCAGGGCGCGATCGGTCGAACGCCGCGGTCCAATCCGGCGACGTATGTCGGCGCATGGACGCATATCCGTGATCTGTTCGCATCCACCGAAGATGCCCGCGTGCGCGGATACAAGCCGGGGCGTTTCAGCTTCAACGTGGCCGGCGGCCGCTGTGAGAACTGCGAAGGGCATGGCACGATCGCGATCGAGATGCACTTTTTACCGACGGTGTACGTGACATGCGATATTTGCAAGGGCAAGCGCTTTGATCGCGAAACGCTTGAAGTGGATTATAAAGGTAAAAATATTTTCGACGTGCTGCAGATGACGATCGAGGAGGCGGTGAAATTCTTCGACGACATTCCGTGGCTCAAGGAAAAATTGGCGATCCTCGAAGAGGTCGGCCTCGGTTATCTTGAACTTGGCCAGTCGGCGACGACGCTCTCCGGCGGCGAGGCACAGCGCATCAAACTGTCAGCCGAGCTCGGTAAGCGTGACACGCGTAAAACGCTTTACCTTCTTGACGAACCGACGACCGGTTTACATTTTGCCGATATCGAACAGTTGTTGAAGGTTTTGCAGCGGTTGGTCGACAGGGGAAATACGATCGTCGTCATCGAGCACAACCTTGATGTCATCAAGACCGCCGATTGGGTCATTGACCTTGGTCCCGAAGGCGGCGCCCGCGGCGGCAAGGTCATCGCCGCCGGTACACCGGAGCAGATCGCACGCAGGGCAGGAAGCTATACCGGGGAGTATTTACGCAAGGTTTTGGCAAAATAACACACAGGAGCACGTCAAATAGCAGCCAACAACCCCCTGTTTTATTAGGTTTTTTACAGCCACAGCTAGGCAAGCATACTTCTGGCGACTTATTCCTATCAGGAGCCAGAAGTATGCTTGCCTAGCTGCTTTGTGCTATAATAAATTCATGCCACACGTAATTGATAACAAGATCTGGCACAACGGCCAGAAGATCGGCTGGATAGACGGCGAGCACATCCGTGATAACGAGAATAAAAAGCTCGGTTATTTCGAGAGCGGTTATATTTATAATGAATCCGGCTACAAAGTTGCTTACATCAAAGAGAACGAGTTGTGCTACGAGAACGGCAGGCCTTCTTCAAGCCTTGAGCACGTCAATGAGTTCATCGAGGGCGGTGTTTCTTTGCTCACGAAGTGCGCGATAAAAGTGTTGTTCGATCTGTAAGATTTAACATTGGTCAAGACAACTATTCCTTATAAATCACTGCCCGAGACGCCGGGAGTGTATATCATGAAAGACGCGGATGGCCGCGTGCTCTATGTCGGCAAGGCCGCAAATTTGCGCCGCCGTGTGTCGAGCTATTTCGAGCGGCCGCACGATGTCCGCATCCAGACGCTCGTAACGAAGATCCACAGGATCGATCACGAGAAGACCGACACGGCGCTTGAGGCGCTCATCCTTGAGGCCGAGCTCATCAAGAAACTTTCACCGCCGTTCAACGTCCGCGAGAAGGACGACAAGAGTTTCCTTTATATAGAGATAACAAAAGAGAAGTTTCCGCGCGTGTTGCTCGTGCGCGGAAAGGATGCCGAGCGCGGCAAGCGCTATGGGCCGTTCACGTCGTCGTCAGCCGTGCGCGAGGCGCTCAGGATATTGCGTCGGATCTTTCCGTGGAACACACATCCGGCAGAGGCGATCGGTACGTTCAAACGGCCGTGTTTCGACTATCAGGTTGGATTGTGTCCGGGAACGTGCGTCGGTGCGGTAACGCGCGAGGAATATGCCGCGACCGTCGATCGATTGAAGTTGTTCTTTGAGGGTAAAAAGAAAAAAGTGTTGCGGTCGTTCGAAGCGGATATGCGCACGGCGAGCAAGAAGTTGGATTTTGAGAAGGCCGAAAAGCTGCGTCGCCAGATCTTCGCACTCCAGCATATCCAGGATACTGCCTTTATCTCGGAATCCGAGGTCCTTGTCCCGACGGGGGACGCGCCCGCAGCGAACGGCATTTATCGCATTGAAGGTTACGATATTTCGAACATATCCGGCACCGCCGCGGTCGGCTCGATGGTGGTGTTTGAAAACGGCGTGGCGAACAAGGACGAATATCGCAAGTTCAGAATAAAGAGCGTGTTCGAGCCGAATGACGTCGGCATGCTGACCGAGGTGTTGGAGCGTCGGTTCGCGCGACAGGCGGATGGCGCGATGGTGCACACCGCCTGGCGATTGCCGAATCTCATTTTGATCGACGGCGGACTTGCGCAGGCGAACGCGGCGAAAAAAGTGCTGCTTCGCGCGGGGTTGCGCATTCCCATTCTCGGCATCGCGAAAGGTGCGGAACGAAAGCGCAATGATATCATCGGCGGGATTCCTAAGGGTGTCACGAAAGAGACGCTCGTGCACGTGCGCGATGAAGCGCACCGGTTTGCGATCGGCTACCATAAATCCCTTCGCGCACGGCAATTCATTAAAAAATAATTAAGATGAAAAAAACAGAGAAAATTTCTGCGAGCGCGGTTGACCTTGCTGCGATCATCCTGGCTGCGGGCGGCGTTGGTGTTCTTCCTACTGACACGATCTACGGGATCGTCGGTTCGGCGCTCCGGAAAAAGACCGTGGAGCGGATATATCGTTTGCGCCGGCGCGACACAAAGAAGCCGATGATCGTTCTTATCTCGTCGCTCGCTGACCTGAGATTGTTCGGCATCGCGTTGAACAAAAAGGAGCGCGTATTGGCGCAACGAATGTGGCCTGGCAAGGTGAGCATTGTGATGCCGTGTCCATCGAAAAAATTTGCATATCTTCATCGTGGAATGAAAACATTGGCGTTTCGCATGCCGGAGCCGTCATGGCTGCGAACATTGTTGAAAAGAACAGGGCCGCTTGTGGCACCGAGCGCGAACCTTGCGGGCGACCCGCCGGCAAAAACGATAACTGAAGCGAAGCGCTACTTCGCCGCCAATGTGGAATTTTATGCGAACGCTGGCAGGCGCATCTCGCGACCGTCCACTATCATTAAGATAGAAAATGGAACGTTGTCGGTGCTTCGAAAAGGTGCGGTAATAGTTTAACTAAACATTGGGAGGTATAGTATAATTATCCCATGCGTGCTTCTCCCCGTTCCGCCTTCACCCTCATCGAGCTCCTGGTGGTCCTCGCGATCATCAGCATCCTGGCGGTGG